>CBDTTT010000019.1:0-12146 GCA_965363345.1 uncultured Chromatiales bacterium | reverse complement strand
AAGCCTCGATTGGCTTGAACGTCGCCCGGACCGTGTAGCAGCTATTACCGGTGTGCCAGCCTATAAAAGCGGCTTACGGGGTATGCCACGCGATACCGAGGTGCTGATTATTGATGCACCGGCGCGTTGTCATGGTAAAGAGCTAGACACGCTGGTTAAGCATGCTGAAACCATTATTGTGCCTGTGCTGCCGTCATCCATTGATATGCAGGCAGCCACACGATTTTTGGAAGAGCTGAAGCCGGTTGCGCAGAAACGCGCCAAAGTGGCGGTTGTTGCCAATCGAATGAAAGAAAATACGCTTATCTTTGAAGATCTGGATGAGTACCTTGACGAAATGCGCATGCCTTATGTTGGTGCTTTCCGTGATGCGCAGAATTACATTCGTGCGTATACCCGAGGCTTGGGTATTCATGAACTGCCCAGCTATCTTGCTTGGCCCGATTGGGATCAGTGGGATGAGTTGGTGAGCTATCTGAATAGTAAGCGCAGCCGCATTTCTTAATTCTTTCTTAATGGTTCTGGCGCCGGCTTCAATGTCGTATGAGCCAATGTTGTATGAGCCCCGGGGCTTGGTCTTATTGACCGGGCCCGGGGTTTTTTATTGCCCTGCTGCCGGTTCCGGATCGGCCTCTAGTCGGGGGCGGACATTGGTCTGCCAATTGAGTTCCAGCCCCTGTCGGAAGGCACTAGATGCTTTTTCCGGCTCATCCAGTTTCAGCATAAGTTGCCCGAGTTCGTTGTAAGTCTCGGCTGAGGGCTGCATCGCAATGCTGGATTCGAGGTAGCTGCGGGCTTTGCCCCAGAGTTGCGTGCGAATACATAGTCTTCCGGTTGTCAGCAGCAGTTCCGGGTCTTCGGGGTGCTCTTTGAGCCACTTTTCAGCATGTCTGAGCAGGTTTTGCGGTTCTGCTGTTAGCAGAAGCCCATAACGCCTCACTAAGCCGTTATCCCATTGGCGTTCCAGTGCTTTACGAATGAGCACTTCTGCTTCGAGGTGCTCACCCGCAAGTGTTGCCGCTTCGATGCGCGCTACTACCAGATCATGTTCCTGACGCAGATTGCGTGGAATATTCTTCCAGACAGCATCCATTTCTACCTTTGAGCGACCCGCTTCATCCAGAAGCCCCTTGTAGCAAGTAACACTCCAGCTGCGAAATTGCTCTTTACTCAGGCGCTTGCGCAGTTTGGGTAATAGCCCGGACAGCGTCTGCCATTCGGCTTCTTGCAGACAGACTTCGGCAAGCAGGCGGATTGCTTCGCCACTGCGGGGGCTGCGTTCGATGATTCGTTCCAGGGTCCTACGGGCAGCTTCGGTTTCATTATTTTGCAGCTGCAATTCGGCCTGCGTTAGCAGCACCGCGCTGCCGGCTTCCGGATCTTGCTCGTAGGCCATCTGTAACCAGTTGTCACGGCGTTGGCCGTCGCCCTGTGCCTGAGCCGCACGCGCTGCTGCTAGATAGTTGAGCAGCGGCGTCTCGCTTGAGCGAATACCCTTAGTGAGTAGTTTTTCGCCTTTGGCGAAATTACCTTCAGCTAGTTCGATGTAGCCACGGGTGATGCGTTTATTGGCACGCTTGACCCGGCCTCTTGCGGCAGCTTCACCGAGTTGTGACGGCGCTTGCCAGATGCGGACAACAAGCCTTACCAGTAGGTAGGCTGCAAGCATGACAAACAACAAAGCCGGCACCGACATTTCGATGGTGTAGCCCACGAAGTTGATCAGCACATAACCGTTGTTGTCCATGAGGAAGATTGCGGCCAGTGCGCCCAGTAGGAGGCTTAGTATGACAAGTAAGCCAAACTTCATTGGGCTGCACTCTGCAAACGTGCGAGATCATCGCGAATGGCGGCGATATCGGGCAGTTGGCGATTCGCGGGCGCGCCCAGTAGCTCATTGATACTGACGACAGCCTCTGCAACTTCGGCAGAATCATTGTCGAACCAGCGGACTAAACGGGATTTGGCAATTTCCAGACTTTGACTGTAGATGCTGGTTTCGCCCTGCAACAATGAAAGCTTGGCAGTTTGTAGTTCGAGCAGCAGGCTGCGTCTGAGTATTGCAGCATCAGCATCATCGAGCTGAGGCACGACGTCATTATCGCTGCGTTTTACGCTAATAACGTTGGAGAAGGCGTTGCTGATAGCGGCTAGTGCCCGGTCGGCGCCATCGCCCCCGGTATCGACAGCCTCGCTGTTGCCGTAGTTTTGTTGAACATTCGCCTGCAGCTGAAACCCCGGAATTTGTTCAATGATGTTTTGGATCACAGCACTATCGGCGGCAATAGGATGCTGTTGTTGTATCTGTAGTTCGCCTATGGCGGCTGCAATGCGATTGCGGATAGGTGTGAGTGATGGGTCACTGAGTTGCGCAAAACGTTCGTCAGCTAGCGACAGTGCCGCCTGAGTGGCAGCCACGTTGCGTGCAACGGTAAGCTGACTCTGAGCAAGTCGCAGGTACCATTCGGCTTCAAGGCTGAGCATACGCTCACTGGCTTCCTGGTCACTCGCCGGAATGGCATCCAGTGCCATTTCGAGTTTCTCCATGCGCAGTGGCAGGGCATCCATACGACCACCCTGAGAATCGAGCCGGGATGCTATTTGTTGCAGCTTCTCGGCGTTGTAGTCAGCTTTGCCTTCCAGCGTTGCCAGATTTCGCTTCAGGTTTTGTATTTCCGAATTGAACGCTCGTGTCGAATCATTGCCGCGGGCATTCTGCTGCTGCCAGAGTGCCCAGCCACTTAAACCCAGTGCTATTAGGGCAAGTACCAGTGCAAGCTTGCTGCTGCCGGCACGAGGTCGTTTCTGGCGATTGTCAGCATTATCTTCTGTGGTGGCTTCGGTGGTTTCGGTGTTTGATTCTTCTTTCATTCAATTCAGCTTTGCCGGAGTAAATCCGGGCTAGAGGATAGTTACTTCCCATTTTGCCAGTGAATGCTATTGGCATCCATTGTGAGCGCATGAATTGAGTGGGGTGCGTCGCATGAATTCCGGAGATACGACACGCTGGGTCTGCTTTAGCTGTTGTGCCTCATAGGTTTCATCGACTCGCCCGCCGTTGTGGCGGGCATAGGCGAGAGGTTTGTGTTTTTACTGGCAGTAGGTATCGACTTCTTTCTGCGCTTTGCTGCGCTCTTCATCGATATCCAGCCACTCTGTGATTTCGCCGTCAGGGCCGGTGCGGTAGATTCTGCGGTTATTCTCGTAATCGCGCAGTTTCTTACTTGCTTGCGCGCAATTGGCATCACTCTGTTCTTTTTCCTTTGCCGCGATTTCGTTGTCATTGGCGGCTTTCGCATTATTAAGCTGAGCTACTTCTGCTTGCTCTGCCACGGCTTCTCGTTTGGCTGATTCACGTGCGTTAACAGCTGCTTTATTCGTCGGCGATATCTCGATGCCGGTGGATTCCAACTCAACATCTTCGGGCGGTGTATCGGAATAACTGCGTTCGCCGTCGTCGCCACGCCATTCATAGATGGTCTGTGCGTTCGCCATTCCGCCCAGCAAAATAATGGTAGCAAGTAAGGTGCCGATGACAGGTCTTTTGTAGCCAATGACGTTCATGTTTTCCATCCGGTGCCTGATTTAGGCAGATTGGTAATTATCTGACTATTATCGCGCCATGCGGCGTCTCACACCTTGAACTTGGTCACGGTCTGGACCGCCGGCGGATGGGTGGGTTTAAATTCTTGGTACTTACAATTGCGGCTATATTCGCTTAAGTACACTAATAATGTCGCTAAAATCGTTTATCAGGCGCCATCTTGTTCTATTGAGGCACAAAAAAGCCGCTTCGGTGTTCTGAAGCGGCTTTCTCGCAAGTCCTGCAGGGTAATGTGACAGAACTTGGGTTACCCCCCGACGGGGTTTACTGAGCTTACTCCGAGGCGCTAGAAAACTCGGGGTAGGCCTCGAGGCCGCACTCATGAACATCTGAGCCCTCGTATTCTTCTTCTTCAGAAATCCGGATGCCCAATGTCATCTTGATAATGCTCCAGACCAAGAAGCTGGTGCCGAACACCCATACAAAGATTGTGCCGATACCCATTAGCTGTGCCATCAGCGTGGCATCAGGGTTTGTTAATGGAACCGCAAGCAGTCCCCAGATACCCGCAACACCGTGGACTGAGATTGCACCCACCGGATCATCAATCTTAAAGATGCGATCCAGAAATACGATAGATGGCACAACCAGCAAGCCACCGACCATGCCGATCATCGTGGCAGTTAGTGGCGCTGGGGTTAATGGTTCGGCGGTGATAGCGACCAAACCAGCGAGCGCACCATTAAGTGCCATGGTGAGATCCGATTTGCCAAACCACAGGCGTGCGAGTAGCAATGCTGCGACCAGGCCACCGGCTGCTGCCATGTTGGTGTTCACAAAGATGAGTGATACGGCATTTGCTTCTGAAACATCGGACAGTTTGAGCTCCGAGCCACCGTTAAAGCCGAACCAGCCGAGCCAGAGGATGAGCATGCCTAGCGTGGCCAAAGGCAAGTTGGCACCCGGGATAGCCTTAACCCCGCCATCCTTCGAGTATTTACCTTTACGCGCACCCAGTAGGATCACACCGGCTAGTGCCGCGGCAGCACCACACATATGTACGACACCCGAACCTGCGAAGTCGGCAAAACCGAGCTCATTCAGGAAGCCGCCACCCCATTTCCAGTAACCCTGAACCGGATAAATAAAGCCGGTAAGGATGATCGAAAAGAGAAAGAACGACCAGAGCTTCATCCTCTCGGCAACAGCACCGGAGACGATCGACATCGCGGTGGCTACAAACACCACCTGAAAGAAAAAGTCAGACAGGTTTGAATAGTAGGTTTCGCCGCCACTCGCAATAACTTCTTCTGCCGTGTTGTCAGCATTGCTGAGAACCAGATCGGTAAGCTGCGGGATGAAGCCGTTGCCCTCCCCGTACATGATGCCGTAGCCGGTTAGCATGTACATGATGCAGGCTATTGCGTAGAGACCGATATTCTTGGTTAGAATTTCGGCAGTGTTTTTGGTGCGGACGAGGCCTGATTCCAGCATGGTAAAGCCGGCCGCCATCCACATGACTAATGCACCGCATACCAAAAAGTAAAAGGTATCTAGCGCGTAACTTAATTCGATTACTTGATCCATCTTAAAATCTCCTGAGATGGTCCGTGACTAAATTGCTTCCGCGCCGGTTTCACCGGTGCGGATACGAATAACTTCTTCGAGGCTGCTAACAAACACTTTGCCGTCACCGATCTTGCCGGTGCGCGCAGTGTTTACGATAGCTTCGATAACCTGTTCGACCAGGTCGTCATCAACGGCGAGCTCAATTTTTGTTTTTGGCAAAAAGTCGACCACGTATTCGGCACCCCGATAAAGCTCGGTGTGGCCACGCTGACGCCCGAAGCCTTTAACTTCGGTTGCTGTGATGCCCTGGACTCCGATATCGGCTACCGCCTGACGTACATCGTCGAGTTTGAAGGGCTTGATGATTGCTGTGATTAATTTCATTGATGTTCTCCACAGAAGCCCGACCGGAAAAGTTCCTGTCGGGTATCTGCTGTTACTGCAGGATTGAAAAGTTTTTCGTGATACCGAATATCGATGTGTTCTTTGATTGATCATTTACGCTGAGGTCGCGGTCGACATAACCGGCCAAGCCGGCATATAGGTCAACTTCGACGCCGCTGTCTCCCTGCGTTTTCACCCCGACGGGGACGATTCCGGCATAGAATGCACCTGCTGTCAGGTCGAGTCCGCCGTGTGCGGCCGCCTTGCCATTAATTTGTGCTGCATTCGCGGGCATAGTGCCAAAGCCTGTAACAGCAGTTATCGCGGCAACGACTAGAAAAACCTTTTTCATGTTGTCTCCCTTAGTTTTAGTTGTTGTATCCCTGTACATAGGATGGGACGATTAGGTTTCTTAGCATCTACAAAGCAGTATCCGTGCCAGAATTTGGAAAGCCTTTTTATTCATGGGCTTAGAACATTTGAGGCGCTGCTTGAGACTGGCTGCTGCGGTCTGCCGCTCTATTTTGGTGCAGTTGGCAGCAGCTAATGGGTGATTGCTGTGCATGAGCGCTTAAAGTTGGTGCATGGTTTTTCGGTTTGGTTTGAGCCCTTAAATAATCTAGATAAATAACTTTAGATAAATAGGGGCTCAGCATGTTTCAGAGGGTATGTAGTGAGTAAAACAACGATTGAATCTTTGGCAGGGCGCTTGTCTGATGTGGTGCCTGAGCGACTTAAGGAGTTGGGTGCCAAGCTTCCAGGGTCTGTTCCCGGTTCTGCTTCCGGCGCAGATGCAGCAGGGCTCTTAAATCTGAAAACCGATCTCGAGCAAAACTTTAAAGCGGTACTCCAGAGCGCATTTGAAAAGATGGAGCTGGTTAGTCGTGAAGAGTTTGATGTGCAACGTAAAGTGCTCGGACGTACCCGCGAAAAACTCGAGCGTCTGGAGCGCGAGCTTGCTGAGCTACAGCAGGCTAAGGCTGCAGATAGTGGTGGCTCCGACAATGGTTAGAAGCTGCTTTGCATTATTGGTGGCGCTCTAAGCTGCCATGCAACTGGCTACGGTCAGTACCCGCACACAATCAGGATTACATGCACCACCCGTCCGGGTAGAGGTGCACGTGTCCGCAGGGTTGCCCTCATTATCTATTTCGGGCTTGGTTGAGGCCGCAGTAAAAGAAAGTCGCGATCGCGTCTGCGCAGCAATTCGCAATAGCGGCATGACAGTTCCGGACGGACGGATAGTGGTGAGTCTGGCGCCCGCTGACTTACCTAAAAGTGGCAGCCGGTTTGATTTGCCTATCGCCTTGGGGATTCTGGCTGCTTCGGGTCAGTTGCCTATTGATGCTTTACGCAACACCGAGTTCTTTGGTGAGTTGGGCTTATCGGGGGCTTTGCAACCGGTGCCCGCATTACTGCCCTCAGTTATGCAGGCAACCCGCGATCACATCAGGGTGGTTGCGCCACTGAAGTCGGCACAAGAATTGGCGCTGCTTGATAGCGCCGATATTTTGTTCGCCGATAGCTTGCTGGACGTTGTACGTTTGTTGCATGGCGGACAGGCGCTATCGTTTGCCGATCTCGACCTGAGTGCTTATGCGGCGGCAGCCCCTAAGGCTTCGCCTCACGAAGACTTTGCGGATGTCTCGGGCCAGTATCAGGCGAAACGGGCCATGCTGATAGCGGCGGCGGGCGGCCACAATATACTTATGTCAGGCTCTCCCGGAACGGGCAAGAGCATGTTGGCAAGACGGTTGCCGGGTTTGTTGCCTGAATTGAGCAGAGACGCCGCACTTGAGTCTGCCGCGTTGTATTCACTCGCGGGGCAGGCATTTTCGGAGTGGCGTCGAGCACCGTTTCGAGCGCCGCATCACACGGCATCGAGTGTCGCGTTAGTGGGCGGTTCGGCAAAGCCACGGCCTGGCGAGATCTCACTCGCTCATCATGGCATCCTGTTTTTAGACGAATTTCCCGAATACTCACGCGCGGCTCTGGAAGCGCTGCGTGAGCCTCTGGAGACCGGACATATCACTATTGCCCGTGCCGGGCAAAGCTGTGAGTTTCCGGCACGGTTTCAATTGGTGGCAGCGATGAATCCTTGTCCTTGCGGCTACTCAGGAGACGCTTCCCGGGAGTGCTTTTGTTCACGCGAACAGGTGCGACGTTATCAGGGACGTATCTCAGGCCCGCTGCTCGATCGCATTGATCTAACGGTAAGTCTTAGCCGTAGCCCGGTGATTTTCTCAGAGTCGAATATCTTGAACGAGAGTACAGCAGACATGCGCACGCGAATTAAACCGGCATGGGCTGCGCGGGCGGGTAGAGGTGACGCTAGCAATGCTGCTTTAAGTCCGGCACAGACGAAAGAGCATTGTTGGCCGGATGCCGAAAGCCGCAGAATTCTGGAAAAGGCAGCCGATCGTTATGCTTTGTCATTGCGCGCCTGCGACCGGATACTGCGTGTTGCCAGAACTATTGCCGATCTTGCTGGCGATACAACGACAAACGCCCCGGCAATTACCGAGGCGTTATCGTTACGAACAATGTTAGGACCGGACTCAACGAGCTGATTCACCCAACATTAATCTGCGTCTATAGCTGCGCTATCTGCCAAGTCGGAGCGAGCAGCGAGCTTATTTCTTTTTCTTCTTCTTCTTGTTTGAGTCTCTTTTGGCTTTCTTGATTGCGGACTTCTTGGCTGCCTTTTTCACGGCCGCTTTCTGTGCCTTTACCTGATTCAATTCACTAAGAGCTTTCTTCAGCCGCTTTCTTGCGTCTTGGGCACTTTGTTCTGCGGTCTCAACTGCGGCTACAGCCTTTTTCGCTTTCTTAGATGCTTTTTCAGCCACAGAAGTTGCTTTATCAACGTCCTTTCTGTTTTGCTTAAGGGCCTTTTTTAAGGCCTTTAGTACTTTCTTGTCTTTCATTTTGGGAATCTCTCAGTTTCTATTTGGCGAAGTTTGAATCAACATAAAAGTTGGAATCAAACACGCTCATCTGTTTCGTATAGGTCTTTTGACAACCCGGATATTAAGGGGTCCGGTGCATACACAATATCGTGATCCTTATCGGGATAGTCCAAGTTGTGTAGGAAGTGGCGCATACAATTTATTCGACCGCGTTTTTTATCATCGGAGCGAATAATCGTCCAAGGCGCATCCTTAGTGTCGGTTTGGAATGTCATAGCATCCTTTGCTGTGCTGTAATCATCCCAATGCGCAAGCGATGCCATATCTACAGGGCTTAGTTTCCACTGCTTTAGCGGATCTTTCTGGCGAGATTTGAAGCGTCGGAACTGCTCGGTTCTGCTGACAGAAAACCAATATTTGAAAAGAATAATTCCACTATTGACCAGCATTCGTTCAAGTTCCGGGACTTGTCTCAAAAACTCCAGATATTCCTGATTAGTGCAAAAGTCCATAACTCGCTCAACACCGGCACGGTTGTACCAGGAGCGATCGAACAAGACCATTTCACCCTTGCTGGGAAGGTGGCTAATGTAGCGTTGGAAGTACCACTGATTTCGTTCGCGGGCGCTAGGCTTTTCAAGTGCAACAACGTGTGCGCCACGAGGGTTTAAGTGCTCCATAAACCGCTTGATTGTTCCGCCCTTGCCGGCGGCATCGCGGCCTTCAAAAATAATCACCACCCTCTGATTAGTTTCTTTTACCCAGTTCTGTAGTTTCAGCAACTCAATCTGCAATTCATGCTTTTGCTGCTCGTAGTCCACAACACCCATCTTGCTTTTGTAAGGGTAGGAGCCGTCAGAATTCCAAGGAATCCTGCCGTTCTTCACATTCAGGTCGTACACAATTCCCGCTTTCTTTTTTTGCTTTCCCTTTATCGGGGGGACTAATTTCGCAGTGTTATCTTTAGGGCTCACAGACTCGGTTTCCTTCCAATTTGGGACGCAAAGCATATCCCATATTGGGAGGTAGGCTGCTAGCGCCTTATTACGTATAAAGAAGATGGCAAGTCATGGCTTTCGTGACTATGCGTCACCATCTCTTGTTTTAAGCTTATATTTATCCATTTTCGGCTAAGCGAACCCATGTCGCAATACGAGATATCCGAAGTATTGGGGGTATTTACCGGCGGCACAAAGACAAACGCCCCGGAATGACCGAGGCGCTATCTATAAGAACTATAAGGTTTCCGGGGCTTAGAGCTGATCCACCATAAACTGGACTGCAGCCATGATTTCATCATCTGACAAATCTGTGCGGCCACCTTTTGGAGGCATGTAGCCTGCATCGCCCTGAACACCATTGATTGCGTTGCTGTTCAGTGAGTCCATGCCATTTGCAACACGTGTTGACCATGCATCATTGTCGCCGGTCATAGGTGCACCTGCCAGGCCAGAACCATGACAAGAGCCACAAATGGCGTTGTATACCTGAGGCCCGGTGAGAACTTCTTTAACTTCCTCAACGTCTATGACTTCGGCAGCTTCGTCAATGAAGTCTTGTCCGGCGATGGCAACCCGTGCAACCGGTCCGATTCTTTCACCAACGGCTGATTGAAAAGCCGGATCGGCTTGGTTATTGCCGTTCAACGCGTCAACGCCAATCCAGCGCGCAACTATAAACAGGAATACAGAAACACTGACTATGATGCCCAAAATGACCAGAAACCGGTCGTAGAATTGTTGATCGTGCTTGCTTTCTTCAGTGCTCAAGGCTCTATCCACTCCAAAGTAGGATTCTCTACGCTCGCAGCTGAAACTGATTCTGCTGCCCACTAAGCGTTCTCTGCGACGCGCAGTATAAGGTCAAAGTGGCCGCGTATAAAGCGTAAATGACCCGTAAACGGAAGCTGATGTGTAATCGGGCGCCTAAAATGAAGGTTTTTCGGGCTTACAGCAGCCTAAGGGGCACCGTATTCAGGCGCTATTTGGTGCTGAATTCAGCCGCTTATGACTCGCTTTGGGTCGCGTCGCGAGGGCCTGCAAGGCGCAGTGGCGATGAGAAGTCCACAATTCCGGCGAGGTTTCGCAATGATTCGATATCTACAATCAATGCGCTGTGAGAATTGGGCCGCTCGATGAGTTGCCTGTTTTCAAGCTCTGAAAAACCCCGGCTCACTGTTTCCTTTTTTAGGCCTAGAAAATCAGCAATATCCTGACGGGACATTGGTAGCGGCACGAGATTAGGGTTTTCTAAGTGGGCATTCGATACTTTGTATTGGCGTCGAAGGTACAACAAAAAGACCGAGAGCCGCTCAATAGCCGTGCGCTGGCCCAGGCTATATACAAGATCCAGTGAGTTCTCGAGCACCCGGAACACCATGTCACGAAAGGTGCGCTCAGCTTTCGTGTCTCCTGCCAGATAATCTTCAAGCTGATTTCTGCTGCGCCACACCACTGTGGCGGGAGTGATGGCCTGAACGGTAAAGAAATATTTGTCTGTTGCGGTTAAGCCGACAAAGTTATTTTTGAACAGGAAGCTCATGACTTGTCTTCGGCCGTCTTTCCCAACCCGGCTAACCATCAGACATCCGTCCAGGATGTTGAAGACCTGACGTGCAGTTTCGCCAGCATGGATTAGCGTCTCGCCTGGTCCCAACTTTCGTTCGGGAGCATCTTTAAACACGTCGAGATAGACATCTCCGGTTTGTTCGTCATATCTCATGTTCGTTAATGTTCTCTGGTTTGGCGGTTCAGAACCGGGAGCGATTCGCTCAGGGTGTTACCGGCGGAGCATTACTGCATAATATATGCGGCTTCGCGATAGTGTAACCATGTGTCCATGAGAGTTTCAGGTTTTGTTCGATTTATGGCAGCTCCTCTGGTGTTGCTGTCGCTGCTTGGCGCATTGTTTTCCGCCAGTTTTTTCGCTTATTCGAATCTTACTGATGAAACTCAGATAGCAGAGCTTAGCTTTAAGCAGCTTGGTGAGGATGAGTATCTGGTCAATCTGGCTACGGGTGATTTCTGCGACGTTCGCAGTTTTGTCGTTCGTGGTGATCAGTGGCGTTTGGATGCCAGTTTTCTTAAATGGAAGTATTGGGCATCGGCACTTGGACTGGAATCCCAGTATCGTCTGGACCGGCTTGAAGGCCGCTTTAGCGATATAAATGCTCAAAATGATGAGCTGGCATTGGCACACAAATTGGGCGAACCCACGCTGCTCGATATTGCTCAGTTGGCAGATGATCTGGGGCGGTTTAGTTTCTTTGCGGATGCTGCCTACGGCAGTTCTACATTTCAGAAGATTGATGACACTCGCATCTACGATGTCTATAAGACGCCGACCGGCATCATGACCCGGGTGCGTGAACATCCAGGTTTTGATTTGCAGGAAAATGTTTTATCCATCGAAATTAATCATGCCTGTGCAACGCCGCCGAATACATGGATGCAGTTTTCATTCTGGTTTAATGATCTGATGTTGGATGCTACTGAATGAGCTCAGCTGATGCCGATTGGCCGGGTGGCTATTCAGAAGCCTGTGTAAGAAACCAAGCCTCAATATTGGACGTGTTGCGTTTAGAGTTGGGCGCGAGCGGTCGGGTGCTTGAAATTGGCAGTTGTACCGGACAGCATGCGGTGTCTTTTTCAGCAGCACTGCCCGGGCTTGTCTGGCAGCCCAGTGATCAGAGTCATTATCTTCCCGGTTTGCAGGCCAACATTGCTGAATATGCAGGTGAG
>CBDTTT010000018.1:0-12253 GCA_965363345.1 uncultured Chromatiales bacterium | reverse complement strand
AGGCTCGCCGCCTGACCTGCAGGCAACTCTTCCAGCAGCACAGTCAGCACCCGCCGTATCTCCGCAGCAGAAACCAGCTGCTCTTCCACACGGCCCGCAACCACCAGCGTAAATTCGCCCTTTGAGCCACCGGGGTCGGCAGCAAGCTTTGCTGCAACATCGCTGAGACTGCCGCTATAAAACGTCTCGTAGAGCTTAGTAATTTCACGTGCCAGCATCGCCGGTCGATCGCCGCCAAAAATATCTGACAAATCATCAAGTGTTGCCTTCATCTTATGCACAGACACATAAAAGATGAGCGTTTCAGTAGCATCACACAGAATACTTAAGCGTGCCCTGCGTGCCTTTAATGCTGCCGGTAAAAAGCCTTCAAACCGAAAGCGATCACTAGGCAAGCCCGCGACTGACAACGCCGCTACCGCAGCACATGAGCCGGGCACAGGGATAACTGCAAGCCCCTCATCACGGGCCGCCTTAACCAAACGATAGCCAGGATCACTCATCAGAGGGGTGCCGGCATCACTCACTAATGCGACAGCGGCTCCCTCATGTATACGCCGGGTAATTTGCCCCGCACGTTGTATTTCATTGTGTTCGTGACAGGAAATGAGTTCGGTTCGAATGCCCAGATGGGTTAACATTCGTGCGGTTCGGCGGGTGTCTTCGGCAGCAATAAGATCGACACCGGAAAGCACTGTCAGCGCACGCTCGGTAATGTCACTCAAATTGCCGATGGGTGTTGCTACAACGTACAGAGCCGCGTCCGGCTTGCGAGCCGCTGGCCGCTGGCCAGCCGCACTGTCGGCAGATGCCTCAGGCTCCGAGTTAGAATGGGTAGTCATACATCACCGAATAGCTTGTTTTACTGCAAAGGGGTTTACTAAAAAGGGTACACCCATATCAATTGCAACACTGTCAGACATAACGCTGACAGATACAACCAACTTAGATACAACCAAGTCAAATACAACTATGACATACAGACAAACAAATATTTCCCTCTGCCAGGGTTTTACTGCAACCACACTGCGCAACCTTGGCCTGCTAATACTCGCAGTTCTTATCATTAGCGGTTGTGCCAGCAACGGCGGCTCACAAGGCTCGTTGGGCGCATCACAAACCCGACGGTATGCCGAAGAACTATCGCAACGTGGCGACCATGCCGGAGCAGCTCGTCAGTATCTGGAGATAGCCAACAATTCAAAAGGTGAGTCGCGAAACCGTTACCTCATACTTGCCGCACGCGAGGGCTACCAAAGCAATGACATATCCGGTGCCGAACGTATCCTGGCACAGGTCGGTCAGTCGGTTACCGAGATTAACCTCGGGCTTTGGGCGACAGTAAGCGCCGAGGTCAAGCTGGCTGCCGATCAACCACGGCAGGCGCTGAACGTTCTTAGCCGTATCCCTGCCGGTGACCCCGATGCCGGATCGGCCAGAGTATTGCTGCTGCAGGCACAGGCATTATTTGCGCTAGGACAAGCCGAAGCCGGCGTAAGCACATTAATGCAGCGTGATACCGTCTTGCGATCCGCTAAAGACAGGTCTGCCAATCAACGCCTTATCTATCGTGGAATGCAATCGGCGGGCGAGAGCCTCCCTGTCAACCCACAAAGCGGTGACCCAACAACCGATGGCTGGCTAGTGTTAGGTTACATTACCTGGCAACAACGGTCGGACGTATCCGGCTTACGCGGCGCACTAGCCGATTGGCGCAGCACTTACCCCGAACACCCTGCAGCAAACGTGCTAGTTCCTGAGCTCATGGCAGAGGTTGGCGCCATGCTGAACTACCCGGACAGGGTCGCTGTATTGTTGCCACTTGGTGGGCGTCAGCAAGCAACTGCAGAAGTTATTCGTGATGGTTTTTTGGCGGCACATTTTGCGCAACGCAATCTGCCGGAACGACCTGAAATCATGGTCTACGATACAAGCAATGGCGCAACCGCGGCCTACGAGCGGGCATTGCGCGATGGCGCCGACTTTGTCGTCGGCCCACTCCTGAAAAACGCTGTCGCCGAAATCAAAGACTACCCGGAAAAAGTTACAACCCTTACATTGAATAGTTTCGATACCGGCGGATTTGGCAGCAACGATGTATACCAGTTTGCTCTATCACCTGAAGCTGAAGCGAGACAAGTTGCACGGCGGGCTATTTCTGAAGGGCGCCTGAATGCAATTGTTCTAGCTCCCCGCAGTGCCTGGGGTGAAAGAGTGATCAATAGCTTTGCAGATGAACTGAGGGCTTACGGCGGAAAAGTCCTTGATACGTCATTGTACGATACGCAGTCACCCGACTTTTCTGAGAACATAAAAAGCCTGTTGCTACTCGACCAAGGCGACGCGCGTCATCAACAGATCAACCGGACAATCGGCACTAACACCGGTTACGAACCACGAGTGCGGGAAGACGCCGACTTTATATTCCTCGCGGCAAATAATAAAAATGGTGGCATGATTCGGCCACAGCTTCGTTTTCACTACGCCGGGCAATTTGCGACTTATTCAACTTCAGCAATATATCAACCGGGGGGTAAAGCTGATTCCGACCTGAATGGAATTGTATTTCCTGACTCTCCATGGGTAATCGGCACCGCGTCTGCGGACGAACTCGATGCAACGATTAAAACGCACTGGGGCAAGAATGCGCTGCGCAGGCAACGCTTCTATGCACTGGGTCACGATGCCTACAAGCTTCTGCCATTTCTCAATGGTCAGGGTGCTCAAATCCCTGGCGCAATAAAGGGATTATCGGGAACACTAAGCGTAGACAAAGATGGTCGTATCGAACGCCGTCTGAGCTGGGCAATCATCACTAAAGGTCGCCCCTACCCGCTGGCAGAGACGCCGCAACTTATTCAGGACAACCCGGAAAGCGCACTCCTCCCATAATTGCGTCTTCATGTCGGATAAGTTACCCAAACACCTCGCAGCCGGCGCTCTCTGCGAAGACCTTGCTCTAAAACATTTGCATCGTCATGGACTGAAGCTCATTGAGCGGAATTTCAGCTGCCGCTTAGGTGAACTGGATTTAATCATGCGTTCTGATTCTTGCCTGATAATCGCCGAAGTGCGCTATCGCAAAAACCTACAATATGGCGGGGCCGCCGCAACCGTTAGCCACACAAAGCAACAGCGGATTATTAGAGCTACACAAACATACCTGCAGAAACACCCGCAACTTAAACAGTTGCCGGTTCGCTTCGACGTAATTGCCATGTCCGGTGAACTAACAGCCCCAAAGATTGAATGGCTGGAAAATGCTTTTGGGGCCGCCAACACAATTTAGGGCGAGCCAGCCTTCGCAGTGCTATATTTAGCCTATGAATATGAAATCGCGAATCAAACAACACTTTGAAGAAAGCATCGCCGTCAAATCCGCATCCTTAGATACACTGGTGCCATTGATAGAAGCTGGCGGCATGCTCATGGTCGAATGTCTACGTAATGGTGGAAAAATTCTGAGTTGTGGCAATGGCGGTTCAGCCGGTGATGCTCAGCATTTTTCTGCCGAACTACTCAATCGCTTCGAAATGGAACGTCCGCCATTAGCAGCAATTGCACTTACAACTGACAGCTCAACGCTCACCTCAATTGCTAATGATTACTCTTATGAAGAGGTATTCAGCAAACAGATAGCGGCACTTGGGCAAAAAGATGACGTGCTGTTGGCCATATCCACATCAGGCAACTCGCCTAATGTTGTCAAAGCTATCGAGGTTGCACACGAGAAAGGCATGCATGTAGTAGCACTCACCGGCCGTGACGGCGGCAGCATGCAGGCACTATATAAATCATCAGATGTAGAAATACGTGTACCGACGAACAGAACCGCACGTATTCAGGAAGTACATCTGCTCGCAATACATTGCCTATGCGACATGATTGATTCATCAATCTACGGTGAAGCCTCTTAAGGCAGCGAAAGCCAGCAGAGATTCTGCCAGAGATTCTTCGAGGCTATTTAACGACCCTCAACTTAGGACGTGAAGGCTTTGGTGGTGGGCTGTCGTTTTTAATTTCGGCCTCATTATTACTGGAATCCGTACCGGTAGAAATCTCGATTTCATCTTCGGTTAAAGCAAAGATCATGCCCTCACCCGATTCCCGCGCATAGATACCCAAAATGGCATCAGCCGGAATATACAACTCCATTGGGCGACCATTGAAACGGGCGCTAAAGGTGATGCAATCATTGCCAATTACCAGCGAACTGGTAGCCGAGTAACTCACATTCAGAATCAGTTTTCCGGCCTCAGCATACTCGCCGGGAGCCTGAACCCCTTCATGCGATGCATCGACAACGATCAACGGCGTTTCGCCGTTGTCCGTCATCCATTCGTGCAAAGCACGCAGCAAATAAGGGCGCTTAGATGTCATAGCGTTAGTGACAGCAGCTAAAAACTACTGCTGCATCTCGTGTTCGAGTTCGGTCAGGCTTTCCTGGAAAGAAGGCCGCGAAAAAACAAGGTTCATATACTGCTGAATCGGCTTAGCTGTTGCAGGCAGTTCGATTCCGTAAGAACGCAAGCGCCACAAGATAGGCGAAATACTGGCATCAACCAATGAGAAATCATCGCTCAAGAAGTAAGGCTTAATCAAAAATACTTCGACACTTCCCAGAATACTTTCTGTCAGAATCTTCTTCGCACGAGTGGCCTGACGTTTTTCAGTGGCGTTCTCGATCGCTTCTGCCATTGAGTACCAGTCTTTCTCGATGCGATATAACGCAAGACGAAACTGAGCACGGGTTACCGGATCAACCGGCATCAATGGAGGATGAGGAAAACGCTCATCAAGGTATTCAATAATGACTCGTGAGTCATACAACACAAGATCACGATCAACCAGAGTCGGAACACTGTGATAAGGATTCAGATCAATAAGATCTTCCGGCATTTCAGGACCATCAACATTAACGATATCAATATTAATGTTCTTTTCAGCCATAACTAAACGAGTACGATGACTGTAAAAACAGGTCGGACTCGAGAACAGCGTCATAATGGAGCGCTTATCAGCGACAATACCCATTGTTTTCTCCGCATACGCAAAGGCGTATTTAATTCAGTGAAAAACGCGCCCGGAAAAACGGGCGCGACTCATTTTTTATTGGGTGACCCGGGAGCGCCAACCGCTTTTTAATCAGACTTAACGTCTTTCCAGATCTCATCCTTCAACAAGTATGAGAGCAACAGGAAGAACAGTAGGAAGATAATTACCCAGATACCCAGGTGCGCTCTCTCGAGCTGCTCAGGGGCACCCGCGTAGTCAAGAAAGTTAACCAGATCGCGTACAAATGCATCGTACTCTTCAGGGCTTAACTTGCCTTCAGTAACCTGCTCAAAGCCTGCGAACTCCATGCGGGTCAGGCCGTCAGCGTATTCAACTTCGTCAAAGATTGCGCGCTGAGTACCCTGCAGTTCCCACAACACATGAGGCATGCTCGCATTCTCAAGAACCAGATTATTCACACCACTGGAACGTGACTCATCAAGATAGAAGGCACGCAGGAAGTTATACAGATAATCAGTACCTTTACTACGGGCAATCAACGACAAGTCCGGAGGAGCCTGACCAAACCACGCCTCGGCATTCTTAGGAGGCATCGCAATTTCCATCAGGTCTGATGTTCTCTCAGCGGAAAACATCAGATTATTAATCAACTGCTCATCTGTTAGACCCAGGTCTTCACCAACACGGTTGAAGCGAACGTACTGCATTGAGTGACAACCCATGCAGTAATTGACGTAATTACGCACACCGCGTTGCAAAGATGCCGTATCAGCAACATCGTTACCGACTGAATCATTAAGACCGCTGCCACCACCGGAAGCCTGAACTCCCCCAGACAGAGCCATCATCGCAACAGCAACTAGAGCGTATGTGAATTTATTGAATTTCATAGATTTACTAAAACTCATTTGTGATACACCACTCTGTCAGGTACCGGCTTCGTCTTTTCGCGTGCTGTATAGAACGGCATCAAAAGGAAGAAACTAAAGTAGATGAGAGTGAAGAGACGTGCGAACCAGGTGTAGATACCTTCAGCTGGCAGCAGCCCCAGGTAACCTAGAGCCAGGAAACTCACCGCAAAGCAGCCCAATGCAAACTTATAGGTCCAACCGCGATAACGGATCGACTTAACTTTGCAACGGTCGAGCCATGGCAGGAAGAACAATACAACGATTGCGCCGCCCATCAGAACCACGCCACCCAGCTTATCGGGCACCGCACGCAAAATTGCATAGAACGGAGTGAAGTACCAAACAGGGGCAATATGCTCAGGTGTCTTAAGTGAGTTAGCCGGCTCGAAATTGGCATGCTCCAGGAAGTAACCACCCATTTCCGGCGCAAAGAAAATCACTGAGCAGAAGGCGATCAGGAAAATGTTAATCGCGACCAGATCCTTAGATGTCAGATAAGGGTGGAACGCCACGCCATCGACAGGGATTCCGTCAGGACCTTTGTTCTCTTTAATCTCGATGCCATCAGGGTTATTGGAACCGGTTTCATGGAGCGCAAGGATATGCATTACAACCAACATAACTAGCGCCAATGGCACTGCAATAACATGCAGCGCAAAGAAACGGTTCAACGTGATATCAGAGATAAAGAAGTCGCCACGAATCCACTCAACCAGCGGATCACCTACAAGAGGGATGGCACCGAAGAGTGAAATAATGACCTGAGCACCCCAATAAGACATCTGACCCCAAGGGAGCAAATAGCCCAGGAAGCCTTCAGCCATAAGGGCTACATAGATCACCATACCGATGAGCCACAAAAGCTCACGGGGCTTCTTATACGATCCGTACAACATGGCACGGAACATATGCAGATAAACAACAATAAAGAATGCCGAAGCACCTGTTGAATGCATATAGCGAATCAACCAGCCCCACTCCACATCACGCATGATGTATTCAACTGAAGCAAATGCATCTTCAGCAGAAGGCTTGTAGTTCATTGTCAGGAAAATACCGGTAATCAGCTGAATGATCAGAACGACCATTGCCAACACACCAAATACATACCAGAAGTTAAAGTTTTTAGACGCGTAGTACTCGGTCGCGTGCTCTTTAATCATCTTGCTTAGCGGGAACCGGGCGTCGATCCATCCCAGAAGTTGCTCGCCGCGGCCTGCGTCTGCTTTTACATTGCTCATGCGGCTTCTCCTCCGTCTTCACCCACCACAATCAAATTGTCACCGACAAAACGATAAGGAGGAACAGTAAGGTTGGTTGGTGCAGGAACACCGGTAAACACACGACCGGAAAGATCAAATTTTGAACCGTGACAAGGGCAGAAGAAACCGCCAACCCAGTCAGGCCCCAAGTCAGCCGGAGCAACTTCAAAACGATCGGTAGGAACACAACCGAGATGAGTACAGTTAGCAACAAGAACCAAAACGTCCTTCTTCAGGGCGCGGAACTCATTCTTCGCGTATTCAGGTTGATCTGATTCATCAGAATCCGGGTCACGCAAAGAAACTTTGCTGCCCTCAAGGCGCTCAAGCATTGTGTCGGTGCGACGCAATACCCAAACAGGTTTGCCGCGCCATTCAACACGCAACAAAGCACCGTCTTCCAGTTTACTAATGTCGACTTCTATGGGTGCACCCGCTGCCTGCGCTCTCGCACTCGGCTTCCACGATGACAAGAATGGCACCGCTGTAAAGGCTATACCTACGCCGCCTGTTACGCTGGTTGCTACCGCAAGAAAGTGGCGGCGACTAAGACCTTCGTCTGCGCTCATCCAGTAAAACCTCCCGAAAAATGTCTGACATACACCAGCCAGAAGGCTGGTGTGCCGAAAAGTGTGCGGATTATACACAGCAAAACTGTGAATTGCCTATAGTTTCTAGTGTTTACAAGCTTCTCAGAGGGGACTGTAGCGCAGGTTTGCGCAAACGATAGTTGTCCGCTCAGGATTTTGCCCCGATCGAGAGGCCTTTCTTAGCTGAAATCAGCCCAAGCGGCGGATCTTTGCCCCCATTTGACGCAGCTTTTCTTCAATACACTCATAACCACGATCGATATGATAGATACGGTCAACTATAGTCTCGCCTTCAGCGACTAGGCCCGCAAGGACAAGACTGGCGGATGCACGCAAATCGGTAGCCATAACCGGAGCCGCTTTTAACTGCTCAACCCCCCGCACTATGGCGGTATTGCCGCTGAGGCTGATATTGGCCCCCATACGCTGCAATTCAGGAATATGCATGAAGCGGTTTTCAAAAATATTCTCAGTAACGGTGGCGACACCTTCGGCGACAGTATTAAGCACCATTAGCTGCGCCTGCATATCAGTTGGAAAACCCGGGTATACAGCCGTATTGATATCAACCGCCTTTAACTGACGGCCACGCATATCCAGCTCAATCCAGTCTTCGCCGGTCTCGATTGAGGCGCCCGCCTCCCGCAACTTTTGCAGTATGTTCTCGAGATGAGCCGGATTGGCTTTCTTCAAGCGTAAATGCCCGCCAGTTATCGCAGCGGCGACTAAAAATGTGCCCGCTTCGATTCTGTCAGGCTGAATTCGATAATGCGTGCCATGCAGCTTCTTCACACCCTGTATCGTCATCTTGCTAGTGCCGGCACCTTCTATTTTTGCGCCCATAGATATCAGAAACTTAGCTAAATCCTCAACCTCCGGCTCCTGTGCGGCGTTCTCAAGAATGGTTTCGCCGTCTGCAAGCACAGCAGCCATCATCAGGTTCTCGGTACCGGTAACTGAAACCACCTCCATGACGATATGCGCGCCCTGCAACCGATCGGCACGTGCCCGGATATAGCCATCTTCGATATCAACGGCAGCGCCCATTGCCTGCAAGCCTTTCACATGCACATCAACAGGACGGGCACCGATGGCACAACCACCGGGCAATGACACATCCGCCTCACCAAAACGCCCCATCAAAGGCCCCAAGACAAGTATCGATGCCCGCATGGTTTTCACCAGGTCATAAGGCGCCTCTCGCTCGGTGATATTCGACGCATCGACTTCAATTTCCATCTGCTCATGCACTGTCACTTCCGCACCCATGCGACCTAGAAGCTCGATCGAGGTAGTGACATCCTGCAGATGCGGCACATTGCTGATATGCACCGAGTCTTCGGTTAACAAAGTAGCGGCCAGAATCGGCAGCGTGGCGTTTTTAGCTCCGGAGATAACAACCGAGCCCTCTATGCGGGCACCGCCCGTAATTGCTAGCTTATCCACTACTTTGGGTATCCATATTTATCGTGACAGGGTGTTTATTAAGGCAGTCGGCTTATAGAAAACGCTTGCGGTACTCAGGCCTCTTCAGGAGTTTTAGCCTGTATAGATAAGGCATGAATCTCTCCACCTACCAAATCGCCAAGCGTTTTATAAACCATCTGATGCCGCTGTAACTGCCGCTTACCTTCAAATTCGGCACAAATTACGATGGCCTCAAAATGAGTGTCATCTTCACTTAATACCTGCACATTGGCGCCGGGCAATCCACCGGCAATCAACTTTTCAATTTCCTGAGGGGTCATTAATAGCTCTCACACGTGTCTAGAATAAAACAAGCCGGAATTCTAGCGCATCCGGAACGGGCGCGGACAACAATCGACTGCAGGCAAAATAGCATCGGTTTGAACGGCATCTGAATGCGCCTTTGTGTATCATTCCTGATATACAGCAACACCAGCGTAACTCCCCCAACTTATAAGCACACCTAGCAAACAAGAACCCGAATCGATGCTGATGCACATCCTTGCCATTGTGGCTGGCACTACTCTATTGGTATACGGGGCTGACCGCTTCGTTATCGGCGCGAGTGCGACTGCCCGCAACTTTGGTCTGTCCCCCATGCTCATCGGGCTCACCGTCGTAGGTTTCGCAACATCTGCACCTGAAATACTGGTTTCAGTAACAGCCTCTTTAAAAGGCGCTAGTGAACTCGCTGTTGGCAACGCCTTAGGCAGCAATATTGCGAACATCGGTCTGGTGTTAGGCACCGCAGCTCTGGTGAAACCCATCATGATTAGCGACTCAACCGCATTGCGTCGTGAAATGCCGGTGCTGGTCGTACTCACCTTGCTGAGCATTCTGGTATTTGTTGATGACCAACTCAGCTTTATCGATGGCGTGGCGCTTCTGATCACGTTTGTCGTTTTTATGTTCTGGATTGTGCGTGTCAGCCTCGGTGACAAAGGCGCGCTAACGACCGCTGGTTCTGCCGACCAGATATCCGACACGATGGAGCTCGAGGTTGATGCGAAAATACCCAAGGACATGCCAACCCGCACATCTCTATTCTGGCTGATACTCGGCTTAGCGATTTTGCTTGGTGGCGCAAATATGCTGGTCTGGGGTGCAGAGAACCTGGCACGCCAACTGGGTATCTCTGAACTGATTATTGGCCTAACCATTGTCGCTATTGGCACCAGTCTGCCGGAACTCGCGGTCACCGTGATCAGCGCATATAAAGGCGAAGCCGGGCTGGCTATAGGCAACATTGTCGGCTCTAACATCTACAACCTCCTTGCTGTAATCGGTTTGGCGGGCGTAATACAGCCAACTGCACTCGAACCGGAAGTACTAATGCTCCATGTACCGGTTATGGTCGCTTTTACCGTCGGGCTGTATTTATTGGCTTACAATTATCGTAATAAAGGCGATGCACGTATCCATCGTGGACATGGTGTACTTCTGCTCGTTGCATTTGTGGGCTATCACCTGAACAATCTGTTATAGATTATTCAGGTAATTATAAAGGCCCCGCATCGCAACGACGTGATAGCGCGAGCGAACAGGAATGCTTATGAGCAAACAAGAGACTACTGACTTCAAAGCTCTGGCATTGCGGGTACTCGATATTGAAGCAAAAGCCGTTGCCGGACTTGCTGCTAACATTGACAACAGCTTTGAGGCCGCCTGTAAATTGATTCTTGCCTGCGACGGTCGTGTTGTCGTAACCGGCATGGGCAAATCAGGGCACATCGGTGGCAAGATAGCCGCCACTCTGGCAAGCACCGGCACACCAGCGTTCTTTGTTCACCCGGGCGAAGCCAGCCACGGTGATCTCGGAATGATCACCGCCAAAGATCTGGTTATCGGAATTTCCAATTCCGGTGAGAGCGATGAAATACTAATGCTGGTCCCATTGCTCAAGCGTCTCGGCATACCGCTGATTACAATGACAGGCAATCCGAACTCATCTTTAGGCAAGGCGGCTAATTTTGTGCTCAACGTTAGCGTGAGCGAAGAAGCCTGTCCGATGAATCTTGCGCCCACTGCATCAACGACAGCAACATTGGCGATGGGAGATGCTCTCGCCGTCGCGCTGCTCGAGAGTCGTGGTTTTACGAAAGAAGACTTTGCACTCTCTCATCCGGGGGGCTCGTTAGGACGCCGCTTGATACTCACCATTGCAGATCTGATGCATGAAGGTGATGAATTGCCGGTCGTTAAACACGACTCACTGCTGTCAGACGGCCTAATGGAAATGACAGGCAAAGGCTTAGGTATGACCGCTGTTACTAGCGCAGAAGGAAAGCTAGCAGGCATAATGACCGATGGTGATCTGCGACGTGCGGTAGACACTCATGGCGACATACGCAGCATCACCATGGACAAAGTCATGACGACAAAATGCAAAACTGTCAAAGCCAATATGTTGGCGGTCGAAGCAGTAAAACTAATAGAAGAAAACAAAATAAATGGCTTGGTTGTAGTTGATGAAAACGACCGGCCGGTAGGCGCTCTCAACGTTCATGACCTGTTTCGCGCTGGCGTAATGTAATGGCAATAAGGGGCACCAGTCATGACAAATAAGGGAATCTGGCAACGGGCTGCGGGTATCAAACTACTCGTACTCGATGTTGATGGCGTACTGACAGATGGACGACTGCTGTTTGATGCGGAAGGTCGCGAACAAAAAGTATTTCATGCGCGCGACGGTTATGGCATTCGAGCATTAATGCGTTCGGACATTGAAGTCGCGATTATTTCCGGTCGCAAATCTAGACCGGTAGAAGCACGGATGCAGGAACTTGATGTGCGTTACGTCTACCTCGGACAAAGCGACAAAATAGCAACGCTGAATAAACTCGCGGAACAGCTAGGAATCACTCTCCAACAAATCGCCTATGTCGGTGATGACATGCCCGACCTGGAGTGCATGCAAGCCGTGGGAATGTCCATTGCCGTGCACGATGCGCACCAGACGATTCGTAAAATATCTGATTGTCGCACAAGCCTGCCGGGCGGTCGCGGC
>CBDTTT010000017.1:0-12258 GCA_965363345.1 uncultured Chromatiales bacterium | reverse complement strand
GCCTGGCAGCACTGCGCTACAAGCATGCGGCGTGACGATACGGCGAGACTCCAACCCGTACTCCAAAGTCTGTTGAATGACAGCAAGCTAATTCGCCAAGCCCATCTGCAAGGGCTTGGTGGTCACTCGTATGGCTCACTTGCCCGCAAACTGATTAAGCCGGATGGCAATGCGCGAGTCCTGTTTGTCGGATCCGGTGAACTCACCCAATCGATGCTGCCGTTTTTCCGCAACCTCGATGTAGGTATCTGGAACTACCGACTGCCTGTCGACGCACCGGCATGGGCAACCCGCGTATTTGAACCCGACGAAAGTAGCGATGCTGCCGACTGGGCGAACACTGTCGTGCTTACGACGCCACAGGATCTGACCAACGACAATCGCTGGACTCGCTTACTGCACGACTATCCTATGAACGCGATACTGCATTTAGGTGTGCGGCGGGAACTGCCCGGCGCCTGGTCAAAAATTCATTCATTACTTACGCTCGATGACCTGTTCGATCTGCGCAGCTCACAAAGCGATATTCGCAACATCCAGATTCAACAGGCACATAAAGCCTGCGCAGAACACGCCGAACAACGCGCTGCGATTCCATTTGGCATACATTTGGTTGCTGAGTCACTTGTCTGAGCGCAGCGATGCAATGCTCACATCATATAATCAAGCCCTATCATGACTAACAAACGCACACTGAAGCTAGGCACACGCCCTTCGCCACTCGCACTAGCACAAAGCCGTTTAATTAAAACGGCGCTCGAAGAAGATCACCCGGCGCTGCAGGTTGAGCTTGTCGAATTCGCGACCCGTGGCGACAAAGACCTCAAAACGCCTCTAACGGCAGTTCAGGACCCGAACTTTTTTAATGCCGAATTGGATGAGGCATTGCTATCAGGCGAGATCGATTTCTGTGTGCATTCGCTTAAAGATCTGCCACTAGAGCGCCCTGAAGGCATTGCCATTGCCGCAATACCCGAACGCGAAAACCCTCGTGATGTGGTGCTATTCCGTCATGATGTGACAGAAAAAATTGCGACGGGAATTGCACTCCGGATTGGGACCTGCTCCGCGCGACGTACCGCGGGCATAAAAAAGTTTTTGCCGGCGGCTCTGCCTAACAACATCAACACTCCCGTCATAGAAATCTGCCCGCTGCGCGGATCTGTCGATCAGCGACTGCAACTGCTTCAAGACAATGCCGACGATGCGCTCGATGGCATCGTGCTGGCAATAGCGGGACTCAACCGGCTCTTCAATGACCCTGATGGCCATAAGATCATAGCGCCCCTATTACAAAACTTACGCTGGATGGTATTGCCTATCAGCGAGTTTCCCTGCACGCCCGGTCAGGCGGCACTGGCTATCGAATGTCGTGCAGACGATGCGGACACCCGACTATTACTCAGCAGTTTACTGCATGAGGAAACAGCCAAACTCGTCATGACAGAACGAGCGTTGCTCTCCGATGTTCCTGCTGAAGAGAAAAGCGCCTATAGTGCAACAGCGTTGTCGCACCCATTGCTCAATGTATTGCTGTGGGTAAATGAAGTAGACAGTAGTGCGCCACACCTGCACTGGTTAGCACCAGTAGCACCCGGAAAATCTAAAGCCTGGGATCAAAAACTACCGGAACAATTCCGCCAATACCGGGCAATGCCTGTAACGACGTCCTTAGCCGATTCTGCGGCGGCCTTTATCGCTCACTACAAAGCCTTGCCGGCAGCCGAACAACTAGCACTGCCTCAGCGAATCTGGACCAGCGGCATACGGAGCTGGCAAGAACTGGCGGCAAGAGGTATCTGGGTTGAAGGCTGCGCAGAGAACTTGGGTTTCGAAGCAGTAAAAGCCCAGTTAGCTACTCCCGTACTGCAACTTCCTGCACTTGAAGACTGGGTTGCACTCACTCATGCCGATGCGGTCGAAACCTGGGAAAACTCAGGTGTTGGACAGATTACACCGACCTACCGTATAGAAACCAGCGAGAAAGCGCCGGTCGAACTCGAAGATGATATTCGTGTTTGCAGCCACTTTTTCTGGGGTAGCTTCAATGAATACAAGGCATTGGAGAAGCTCATTCCGGATCACGCTCACCATGCTTGCGGTCCCGGGAAAACACTCGAGCAGTTGCACGAGTATGGTGTCTGGACTGTTGACGTATTTCCGTCACGAAAAGAATGGCGCAACTGGATAAATTCATGAGCACAGCCAACATCACTGCATCAATGAATCAACGACGCCTCCGTCAGAACCGGCACATCCGCGAACTCAGTCGCGAAGTACGTGTAGCAACTGAGCAATTCGTGCAACCACTGTTTGTTATCGAAGGCCTTACAGAAAAACAGGCTGTTCCCGGGCTTGCCGGTGTCTACCGGGAAACAGCTGACTCTTTGATAAAACAAATTGAAGCCGACCTTGATGCAGGCATCAGCAAGTTTTTGTTGTTCGGTATCCCATTAGATAAGCACCTGCATGAGTTTGACTTCAGCTTTACAACACAACAAATTAAGCGTGTAAAAGAGCATTTTGGTGACCGTATCTGGCTAGCCGTTGATGTCTGTCTGTGCTCATCAACAGAGCACGGTCACTGCGGCATTTTGAATGCGGAAGGTGACCACGTATTAAATGGGGACAGCGTTGCAGCCCTCACGCAAGCCGCTCTGGAATATGCGCAGGCAGGCGCTGACTGCGTGGCACCCAGCGATATGATGGACGGGCGCATCGCAAGCATCCGCGAAACACTCGACAACCATGGACTCGAGCGTACAATTCTGATGAGCTACGCGGCAAAATTTCACTCAGGGTTCTATGGTCCGTTTCGTATTGCTGCCGATTCAACTCCTGCAGCACAAAATAAACTCAGTGACCGTGCCAGCTATCAGATTGATCCGGCGCATCCGGCTGATGCCCTGCAAAGTGCACTGCGCGACGAGGCGGAAGGTGCCGATATCCTCATGGTTAAACCCGGACTGCCCTATCTCGATGTACTAAGTGAGCTCTCGGCACAGATTGCCAAGCCCTGGGCGGTGTATCACACCAGTGGCGAATGTGCGGCACTCGAATTGCTGGCTCACGAAAACCTAGCGAACCTGCAAAACACCAACATAGAAACATGGATAGCCTTCGTCCGTGCGGGAGCGAGCATCATTATCTCTTACAATGCCCGCTATGCGAGCCAATGGCTCAAAGACCACGCCTGAAGTCATTATCAAACATGAATAATTCCGCAGAACTCTACGCCCGATCAAAACTCGTGACGCCCGGCGGCGTGCACTCACCCGTGCGCTCTTTGCAGTCGGTTAACGAGCATCCGTTGTTTATTGACTCGGCATTCGGCTCACAAATTATTGATGTCGATGGCAACAGTTATACAGACTACTGCATGGCTTTCGGCCCCCTAATTCTGGGGCATTCAGATCCGGACATTCATCGCGCCGTTAGTGCAGCACTTGATAACGGCTGGAGTTATGGCACAGCCGAAGGCACGTCACTCACACTGGCAGAACTCATCTGCGGCAGCATTCCATGGGTAGAAAGCGTGCGCTTCGTTAGCTCCGGTACCGAAGCCGTGATGTCTGCGTTAAGACTCGCGCGGGCGGCCACCGGACGCGACAAGGTTCTAAAGTTTAGCGGCTGCTATCACGGGCATACTGATGCCATGCTAATCGACTCGGGTTCCGGCCTCGCGGAAACCACCACCGCCGGAAGCGCGGGCATTACTGAAGGTGTATTAAAGGACACGCTGGTTGCACCACTCAACAACCCCGATGCCCTGCGCCACATATTTGCCGAACATGGGAATGAAATCGCAGCAGTCATCATCGAACCTCTGCCGGCAAACTATGGACTACTGCCGCAAACCGATGAGTTCCTGCAGCTGCTTCGTAGCTTATCCAACACCCACAATAGCGTTCTGATTTTTGATGAAGTCATCACCGGCTTTCGCTTTGGTTTCAGGGGCTACGCCGAAGTTTGTGGCGTCACACCCGATCTCGTCACCTATGGCAAAGTCATCGGCGGCGGCTTCCCGGTGGGTGCATTCGGCGGCAAGCGGGAGATCATGGAACTGACGGCACCTCTCGGCCCTATGTATCAGGCAGGCACCATGAGTGCGAACCCAATTGCAATGCAGGCAGGTCTGGCAACCCTGGAAATACTACTCAACTGCGATATCTACACCGAACTCGAAGAAAAAGGTGCTTACTTAAGCAAGCAGATTGAGAACCCTGCGGTTCATGTGCAACAAAAGGGCTCATTGTTCTGGTTATGTGCAAGTCCGGCTGCAAAAACCATACGCAGTATCGACGCCATACCTGACGGCATAAAAACCAACTATGCAGATCTATTTCAACACTGCCTAAAGAAGGGAATATATTTACCGCCGAGTGCGTACGAAGTGGGTTTCTTGTCTGCCGCACACGGAGAAGCAGAGCTCAAAGCACTGGCCGAATCAATAAACAGTTTTTCGTTGTAGCACAACTGCACATTACACGCACAGGAAGCGCTCATGTCTGAATTTAATGACGTCACAATTATTAAAGCCGCGAACATCTACTTCGATGGCAAAGTTACCAGTCGCACCGTTAAGTTTGCGGATGGCACTCATAAAACTCTGGGCATTATGATGCCGGGCGATTACAGCTTTAACACCGAAGCCAAAGAGATTATGGACGTGCTCGCGGGTAGCATGGATATCAAACTGGCAGGTTCCGATGATTGGAATACCTACGCCGGAGGCAGTAGTTTTGAAGTTCCGGAAAACTCAAGTTTCGATCTAAAAGTAACTGAAGTTAGCGATTACTGTTGCAGCTACATAAGCTAGTCTCATTTACCGCTAAGCGCCCCAAGCACGGTATTAACCAGCTGCCGACGATCCACATCGAGCGCAGCACTCAACTCGGCATCTGGCTGAAAGCTTTCCAGAGCCTGCTCGTCGAGCACACCTGCATTAGCGAGCAGAGTTTCCAACACCTTCTGGCGATCACGAAGCACCCACACCTCCTGCGTTAGTGCGATCAAGGCATCACCCAAACGATCAATGTCTTCCGGCTGCAATACTGGTTTGCTCATAAAACTCTCTACTCGGGCTTAACAGCGGTTAGCACGTAAGGGTATTCAAATTTGCCAAGGCCGCGCCATGCGATATCGATAAAACCAACCGACTCAGCCAGCTCTACAAAGTTAGTCATCGCGCACTCACGCCAGAACGGTTCCCCACCGACCACAGTATTCCAGAAGTCGGCATTCCAAACAGCATCCGCGTCCAATGAACTAAAAGGTTTGATATCGGCCATTAACATTGCTGCACCCGGCTTACACAAGCGGAACATCTCGCGCATCACCAGCCTCGCAACGTCACTCGGCAACTCATGAAACACAGCATAGGAACACACTAAATCGAATTGCTCATCATCAAGACCACTATCCTCTGCAGGCGCCTGCAGAAGCTGCCATTCATAACCCTGAGTGTTCCCACGGCGCAGCGTTTGCTCGAGCTGCCTCACGCTCAAATCAAGTGCGGTAATGTGAGCTGCTGGAAATGTCTCGGCCAAAGCCTGAGTAAACTGGCCGCTGGCACAACCAAGCTCAAGAATCTTAGCGGGGTTCTCGCAAGGGGCCTCTTGTGCCGCCGCCAATCGCTGCGCAGCCAAAACATCTGCGAGAGAGCGACCCACCATATGCGTATGTATAAGCTCACCATGGACGAAGCCCATGTAGTCATGACCGTCCCAGCCCCCGGTGGAGCGATGAAACTCATAGCCCTCCCAGTATGCAGGTGCATCGGGAGTTATGGCGCATGTAAGGGATGAACTACCTTGAAGTGACGCATCCAGCGTCGGAGTCACTGCATCACGGATGGCTTCAAATGCATCAATCGCAATCTGCCCATGGGCATCCAACATCCATTCTCTGCATAAGCGCAGCGTACGAAAATTTTGAGATTGCTGAAACCCTTCAAGCACATGGGCTTGCATTGCATCAAAACCTAATTGTGCGCCGGGCTCCGGGTGGACAAAATCATCACCCACAGCAATGCCCAATGCAGATGGTGGCTCTTCCAATGCGCTGGATTCGCGCTGTAAAGTCACCAGAAAATCAATGCTGGCACGGCCTCTTTGTTGCAATTCATAGCTCATGATTCCTGAACCCCCTTGTTGGCAATAATCATAGCTGATCGCCCTCTTACTGCATGCCTAAAGGAACCGGCGTGCCGTTAATCTTCATTTCTCCGTCTTGCAATGCAACCTTACCCATGTATCCGGTTTCAGTCTTTTTCAGCAAGCCCTGTTGGGTAAAGTTGTAAAGCAACACGGGCCCTTGTTGTTCAGCCACCTGCTCGATCTCGAGCGGATCAGCTGTCTGGCCCTGCTGAATCAATGTGGACACAATTTGGTTTGCTGCGTATTCAACCGCCATGGTTCGCGCCATCTCATCCGACATATTAATGTAGGCTTCGCCCGATACAATTTTCATCCACAACGCAGTATCTGCAATGCTGAAAGATTCGTAGTCCGGCAAGATGCTGCCATCCAATTCAAGGCTAATACCGGCATCGAACTGTTCGTTTTGCCATAGCGTCTTTAGAGGACCCAGCTCAAAACTCGGTGAAGCGGCGGCTAACTGGTACACCACTTCTCTGAGTTGCTCGGGCGGAACATCCGCCAATGCGCCCGCACTGTCTAACTCAACCAACTCATTAAGTGCCGCAAGGTCGACACGGCCAAAATTTAGTTTAAAGCTAGTATCAGCAATATCAAGGTCACCATCGCCAGTCACCTTTTCGATTGCGTAAACCGCATCCATATTGATCAACTGACCGCTGCTGTCAGCATCAACGTTTGCCTCAAAGCTAAGGTTCTGCATATTAAAGAGAGGTTCACCCAAAGCATCTTCGGCTAACACCGACTCGAAGCCTAGCCGGGCCTGACCAACCCAAATAGCCCGCTGAACCTGCTGATGGCTGCCGTTGTAGCTGAAGCCTGAAATGGTAGTTTTTCCTGACAAGGCATCAAAACTCAATTCTTCAGAGTCAATATCGAGATCGACATGACCTGCATACAGATCGGCAACGCCTGTGTAGTTAAGACCGGAAAAAGTAATGATTGTAGATCGCTGATCTACAACAAAAGGTGGAATATCACCATTAAAATCGGCAACACCCGAAAAACCGATATGCGAATATTGTCGCAATAAATAGGGCACACCCAGATACTCACGCACCCGACTTAAATCACCGGACGATGCGTCGAGCTCAGTCACTGCTGACCCTAAGCCAGCTTCAATTCCGTCATCAAGGAACAATGGACCATGTTGTAATTCGACATTAAAATACAGCGTGCCATCGAGAGCGGAAGCAAACATTGCAGCAGCTTCTGGATCAAAATCATCATCGGTCTCAATCGCAACCTGCATTGCTTCCCGGTAGCTTTCGCTTACCTGCACCGCAAACACGGCCGAACTGGAAAACCAACGACGCTCATAGTCATTTAGTTCGAACGTAAAGTAATCACTGTATTCAAGGTTATAAAGTGCAATCCGTTCGTCAGCGGCAGACTGCACGGCAAAACCGGCAAAACCCGGAGCCACAGCGCCAAAGACCATAATAATCACAATGATTATCGCCAGCTTCTTCATACAAATCTCTCTAATAAAACCGATATAAATTCTGGCACGCCAAGCACGAAAGCAGCCAGAACCACTAAGACGCTGAGAGTATCACAAAGGCCGTCAACAATAGCCATAGAGCCATTTTTCAGCTATCCGAAGAGCGCACATCACATATCCACATCCGGAACAAACTATTAATGGAGGTGACTTCAGCACGCTGTAATTAGTATCATCACCATGCGCCCATCAAAAACATCCCGATCAACTCAGATCAAAGGCTCAACAATGAAACGCCTGCTGCTTATTTTAAAACGCACTGTTCAAATAATCCTGCTGCTACTTGTCGGCCTTATAGGCTGGATGTATATCAGTGATGCTTCACTGGCTACCCGGATCATCAAACTGGCTGTACTGGGTGACAGTGGGCCCACGCAGAAGGTTGCTGCATCCGGTTATGTACCACCGTCAGCGAGCCTGGTCGAAGGTCGGGAAATCAGCCAAACGGCTATTGATGCAGCGCTTCAATACGGCACTGCAACCAACTCTCACGCGATGCTCATCTATCACAGAGGCAACGTCGTACTGGAACACTATTTCCCTGGCTATGATGAACAGACGATCAGCTCTACAGCATCCATGCACAAATCGGTGCTCTCGATGTTAATTGGCATTGCCATCGAACAAGGGCATATCACTTCTGTAAACGAACCTGCAGCAACCTACATTACTGAGTGGGCCGTTGATGAACGAAAAAACATCACGATAAAGCAACTGCTGCAGCAAACCAGCGGCATAGATTTTCCAACTTTTGGCTTCAATCCGACCGGTGGTTTTTTTAAGTTCTTTCTCGGCACCGACGTTGTTAGCATCACCCTAGAACAACCTGCATGGGTCGAACCCGGCATACGCTTTGACTACAATAATGTCGGCCCTCAGGTTCTGGGCATACTGCTACAACGCGCCACAGGACAAAACTACGCCGATTATCTCTCCGAAAATCTCTGGCAAAAGCTGGATGTTGATGAAGCAACGGTTCAAACCGATACCGACGGCGGCATGGCACGCACCTTCTGCTGCCTGAATGCCACCGCGCGTTCATGGCTTAAGGTTGGTCTGCTGCATCTGAATAGGGGCAAACTAGGCGAAGAACAAATCGTACCAACAGAATATATGCGCAATGCTATTAATCCTGGTCAGCATGAACCTAATTACGGTTATCTCACATGGCTCGGAACCGAATACAAAGAACAACAGCCATACAATCGCAAAGGCTCTACCACGGTCTATCACTCCGAAGCCTATCTCGTCGATGACTTAATTTACTTCGATGGTTTTGGTGGCCAGCGGGTCTACATACTTCCGCGCCTGGACCTTGTTATCGTAAGAACCGGCGACCTCAGCATGGATTGGGATGACGCGCTACTGCCAAACACGATAGCCCGGGAACTGCTGGATCAAGAATAAAAGCTCTGCAGTTACCTCTGGTCGAAGTAGTTGTAAAGGGCATCGATTTCAACATCCTGCATATGCTTGAAACGAAGCCCCACAACTTCAGCCATGTAGAAACTGATCTCGCGATCGCCCTCGAGATTCTCACCATGACACTCCAAACAGCTGCGAATCATTGTCTGGTGTCGGACCTGGGCAATAACTGCCAGATCACCAGATCATTAGTCACTATGACTTCTTGCATAGGTTCGCGCGACGTTTGCCGCTACTTTCTGCCAAGCGTAGCCGTAGCCTAGAAGTGCCAGCAGAGTTCCTGTTAGCAAAACACCTGGTAGCACATCCAAAAAGCATGTCATAAATCAGCAACAACACAATCTAAACAACCGAAAGCCGGAATATTCGTTCGGATACAGTTAAAATTAGGCAGAGAAACTCAATTTCTGAGCTATATTATCGGCAGCAATAAAAATCGTAGGTTCTTCAGCCCCAAATATGGGTCGCATTTCCAGCAGAGATTGAAGCCCTAAAAATACAGGCATACGAACAAGCATGAACATAATATCGCTCGCGATTCCCGAAGTTAAACTTATCACTCCAAGGAAACATGAAGACCCTCGTGGTTTTTTTGTGGAAACCTGGAACCGCAAAGTACTCGCTGAGCATGGTATCGATATTGAATTTATTCAGGACAACCATTCTCTATCGGTGCCTAAAGGCACATTAAGAGGACTGCACTTTCAAGCGCCTCCATTCGCACAGGCAAAACTGGTACGTGCAACCCGGGGCAGCATTCTTGATGTAGCAGTTGATATACGAGCGGGTTCACCAACCTATGGGCAGGTGGTTGCCACTGAACTAACGGCAGACAATATGCAGCAACTGCTCGTACCCGAAGGCTTTGCACATGGTTTTTGTACTCTCGAAGAAAACACGGAAGTGCAATACAAGGTGAATGCTTATTATTCCGCCGAGTGTGATGGAGGGATCGCATGGAATGATCCGGCCTTAGGTATCGACTGGCCGGTAGATGAGACAACAGTGATGCTTTCAGAAAAAGACAGCACCCTGCCTAAACTGGAAGACCTGCATAATCCATTCCGTTACTAGCCACTTCAGTTAGAACACACACAGCAGCAATAGGAACGACGCTTTGAAAATTCTTATTACCGGAGGCATGGGGTTTATCGGCTCAGCCTTGGTCAGACATCTGCTCGCCAATAGCGACGTTGAAATTATAAATTTCGACAAGATGACTTACGCCGCTAACCCCGCATCATTACTAGGGGGCGAAGCTAGCCCGAAACACACGTTAATTCAGGCTGATATCACCGATGCAGATGCCGTCAAACAGGCGTTTGTAACGCACCAACCCGATGCAGTCATGCACCTTGCGGCCGAATCTCACGTCGACAGGTCGATTGATTCACCGGGTGATTTTGTGCAGACCAATCTGGTTGGCACCTTCCGAATGTTACAAGGAGCCCTGGAACACTGGTCCGGACTGGATGCCGAAAAACAGGCGGCATTCCGCTTCCTGCATATTTCTACTGATGAAGTCTTCGGCTCATTGGGTGATACAGGCATGTTCACCGAGACCACCGCCTACAGCCCCAACTCGCCCTATTCGGCGAGCAAGGCCGGTTCCGATCATTTGGTTCGCGCCTGGCATGAAACCTACGGCCTGCCGATACTCATTACCAACTGCTCGAATAACTACGGGCCCTGTCAGTTTCCCGAAAAACTCATTCCGCTAATGATCTTAAAAGCATTAGCAGGTGAACCCCTGCCCGTTTACGGCCAGGGTATCAACATTCGTGACTGGCTCTATGTCGATGACCATGCCCGCGCGCTCGAAACAGTATTACTAAACGGTAAAGTGGGCGAAACCTACGCTGTTGGCGGTAACTGCGAACGCAAGAATATTGATGTCGTGAATGCCCTATGCGCCATCATGGACGAGCTACGTCCGGATAATGCGCCGCATGAAAAACTTATTACCTATGTTACTGACCGACCGGGTCATGACATGCGTTACGCTATCGATGCTAGCAAGATCAAACGTGAACTGGGCTGGGAACCGGCAGAAACTTTTGAAACGGGTCTACGCAAAACCGTAGAATGGTATCTCGACAATCAAGACTGGTGGCAGGCTATCCTTGATGGCAGTTACCAACTGGACCGACTCGGCACAAACGCCTGAGTCATTAACTAGGTCATTCGGGGAAGACAATGTCCAAGGGAATAATACTCGCAGGCGGATCGGGCACACGCCTCTATCCAGCTACTCAGGCAGTCAGCAAACAACTGTTGCCGGTATACGACAAGCCAATGATCTACTACCCGCTATCAACGTTGATGCTCGCGGGTATTCAGGACATCCTTATCATCACGACACCCCACGACAACGAGCAGTTCCGTCGTTTACTAGGTGATGGCAGCCAATGGGGCCTGAATATTCAGTACGCCATACAACCCGAACCCGAAGGTCTGGCACAGGCATTCCTGATTGGTGAAGACTTTGTCGGCGGTGATGCATGCGCCTTGGTACTCGGCGATAACATTTTCTATGGCAGTGGCTTCAGCGACTTACTAACTCAAGCACGCAACAAAAATGAAGGTGCGACGGTATTTGCTTATCAGGTATCTGACCCGACAGCTTTTGGCGTGGTTGATTTTGACGAGAACGGCAAGGCGCTCAGCATCGAAGAAAAACCCACCAAACCAAAATCAAACTGGGCTGTTACCGGTTTGTATTTTTATGACAGCGATGTCGTCTATAACGCCAAACAGGTAAAACCATCGCCGCGCGGCGAACTTGAGATTACCGATCTCAACAACATCTATCTCCAGCAGGACAATCTGAATGTTGCTCAACTGACACGCGGCTTTGCGTGGCTCGATACCGGCACTCATACATCATTGTTGCAGGCCTCTGAGTTTGTGCACACGATCGAGGAACGTCAGGGTCTAAAGGTCGCATCTCCTGAAGAAGTAGCCTATCGAATGAAATTTATCGATGCCGCACAGCTTGAAGCATTGGCGGCACCACTCGAGAAAAGTGGCTACGGTATCTACCTGAAGAAAATCCTCGAAGAGTCTTAAAAATCGTTGAGACTTATATACCCCAACTTCCTGAACAAGCCATCTACGCAATGGGTTTACTGAATTATGCTCAGTACCAGAAGCCTCACTACGAAATGAGAA
>CBDTTT010000016.1:0-12725 GCA_965363345.1 uncultured Chromatiales bacterium | reverse complement strand
CGGCATTAATCTCGGGAATTTCGCTGCTCAGGTTTAGGCTGCCATTAAAGCCAAGACTTGTATTACCTAACTGTGCTGATTTGGTTCGCACGCTAAGCAGGTTGTTTGCATATTTTAGGTTGCCCTTAAGTCGCCATGGTTCTGCTGGCAGCCCATTGGCTGGTTGGTCGGGTACTAACTGAGTGACTAGCGCATCGAGGTTCGACCCTGAGGCTTCTGCAGCAAGGTCGAGACTTACTTGCGGACCATAAAGAATATCACCGGAGGCAGTTGCCTCGTCATTACCCAAGCGAAGTTTCAGGTTTTGCAGAGCAATTGCATTGGGCTGAAGGGTGAAGTTGCTATTCACATCAAGCGGCATGCTCGCGGCAAAAGTTACGCCATATTGCTTGCTGATCTCGCGTATATCATTTGTCTCAATACTGGCGCTAATCTCAGTGCCACTGAAGTCTTTTGCCTGACTGATGTTTGCGCTGATAGTGCCTGTAGCGACTCCGAGGGTAAATTCACCCTTGATGGTATCAAGCATATTATCGTCGGTTGAAACGGCGCTGATCGTTGCAGCTATCGGCAGGCTTGGCAGGTCTTCTACGCCTACTACACTGCCTATGTCACTTAGCTTGTCTGCATTGACCTGAAGGTTAAGATCGATATCTTTTAGTTCCGGGAGATTGTGCACCATGGCGGAGCCATTGACGCTAATGCCTTCTGTTTCTGCTACTAACTTACTAATGCGCAGCCCGTCTGCAATTCGATCGGCCTTGGCTGCAAATTGGTAGGGTGCATCAGGCAGGGTATCGATGCCCAATAGTGCTCCGAGTGGCTTCGCGCTTGGCCCGTCAGAACGGATATCGAGGGTCAGATCGTCCAGTGCCTCTATATTGCTGGTGCTGATGATGCTGTCTATATTGTATTCGCCCAGATGCCCGTTAATGGCTAAGTCGATAACGCTTGATCCTGCGGCTAGGCGACCATCAATCGAGGCGGATCCCTGAGTGATTGGTTCTAGCTGCAATAGTTTGAATATCGCTTCTATTTCGCTCGTACTGTATTGCATCGTGATATCCGGCGATTCCAATCCTGCCAGGTCAGCAAAGCTGCCACTTGAGTTAAGCATTGAACCGATGCCGCTAATATCGAATTGATAATCAACAGCTCGCGCGATTATTAATTCCTGAAAAGGACCTATGCTGCCTTGAAGGGCGATATCAAGGTCCTTGATGGCTAACGTTGCGTTCAAGTCGAGCGCATTGTTGTTGCCCTGAGATTCTTTGACCCGAATGATGTTTACAACAAGCTCATCCTTAAGCGCCGGGTGAATAAAACGCAGCTTGGCATCGTTGATTTCTGCGTCCAGCAGCGCAAGTGGTATTGGCTCTAACGGGGTTGTTGAGGCGGGTGCTGTGGGGTCGCGCATATCCCAGTTCATGGGTTGGGCATCAAACCACTCGAATACCAGCTCTACTCCCGAAGCTTTGGCATGGGTAATTTCGATCAGGTCACGACGAAAGCTCGACAAGTCGACGGATATCTCGATCTCATCGACATGCAGCATCTTCGGGTTGCCACTCCAGGGTGGGTTTAACCAGTCGATGTTTGTCGCATGCACTGTAAAGATCATCCCGACGGTGTAATCGAGATCGCCATTTATGACAAGGTTGCGGCCCGTAAGCACGGAAACGGCTCTTTCGATCTCAGGCTTGAGTCGGTTTGCATCGGATATGTACCAACCTGCGAATACAAGGAAGGCAAGCACAGGCAAAAAAATAGACAGCAGAAGAATCTGCAGCCAATGCAGTCGGTGCTTATTTGCAGCTTTACCCGTCATGAGATGGAACTCTTCGACTATATGCCCCTAAATCTATTATATAAGCATAATAGGCTAAGAATCCTATAGGTTGCTTGTAGCCTGCATGATTCAGCGATATTTGGTTGGGAGTTGCTAATGGAAGTATGGATATTGTTTTACTGGTTCGCGAATCATGCTGATTCAGCGGTTGAAACGCAGGAGTTTGGCAGTGAGAGTAGTTGTATCGCTGCGGGACAAAGACTGCAAAAAGAAAGGACTGGCTGGACGTATTTGTGTACGCCTAAATAGTCTGGTTATTTTTGGTTTATCGAAGTAAGGAGCTTTGAATGTTAAACGTGAGTGCGGGCAAGTTCATCTGGACGTTTGTTGTAGGTTATTTTTTCTGCAGCATGTTGAACTGGGGCATTGCCGAGTTTTTACTTAATGATTGGGCAGCACCTTATTTCGAAGGCTTTGTGCGCTCAGGAGAAGGTGCCTCGGCCGGTATCAATATCGTCAAGATGTCGGTTGGTTTTATGATTCCATTGTTCGTTTCTGCATGGTGGTTCTCGACAATTCAGGCGCCGGTTTCATGGGTTGTACGTGCTATCTACGTTGGGTCTATGGTCAGCGTCGCGGCATTTTTCGGCACATACACGTTTATCTCAGGGTGGGGTAATGTGAATTGGTGGCCCTTAATGGTGACTGCGGTATGTGACACCGGCAGCATTGTGCCGGGTACTTTGTTGATTGGTTGGTTGCAGACCATCGGTAATCGCAAAGGTATTTAGGCTCGTCTACCTAAACTAAAAAGGCCGGCTAATGCCGACCTTTTTAGTTCTCCCCAAAGCGATTACTTGAAGACGTTTGCTTATCTGTTGCCCCAACAGTCTTCGTCGTTGTTAGCATCACCAATAGGCGCTATGCCACCAAATTTTCGCCCTAGTTCATTCATCGCAAACAGCAGGCACGCGTCGTCCTGAACTTGTTGTTCACGCGCTGTGGCTGTAGCAATAAAACCGGTTGCGTCGGCCTGCGTAATGGCCAGTGTGAAGTGATCATAGCCAGAAATAGCTTCTTGGTTAAGTTCATCCAGGTCTGCCGTGTAGGTGTTGTTTTGCAGGTAATGTTTTTCCTGCGCTGCTGCTATTTTAAGAAGGCTGGCTTTCGCATCCGTTCTGTTCGCCTTCAGCATGTAGCTGCGGTATGAGGGCATTGCTATCGCAGATAGAATGCCAACCATAGTCACCACCACCATCAGTTCGACAAGCGAGAAACCTGATGCCCTATAGCGCTGAATAGTTCCTAATTGATTCATACTACATGCCTTCCTGTGTCCAGTACGTGCGGGTAGGGTTTAGTACTATTTTGTCTGTACCGCATACCAAACTACTGCAAGGGCGGACGCTGGTTTCTTCGCCGATAGCATTGCCATCTTTGTCGTAGATAGTTTCCTTCTCCGACATTAAGAATACCTCAGACCCAAGACCACCAAACTTCAAGTCGGTTGCAAAGTCTTGGGTTTCATAGGTTTCTGACTCCGCGATTACATCAAGGTTTACTATCGGACGGCCAAAGCCGAGGCTTACGGCATACAAGCGATTAGTGCCTTTATCAGCCGTACATGAGTCGGCATTGCCACCCGGAGCAAAGGACGTGAAATACACGATGCCATTAAGGGTCAGGCTTTTGCCCAGAACCTTCTCGCCATCACCCAAGTCCATGCTGAGTCTCCAGCCTGGTGAAGTTGGTTTTAATGGCGTGGCTGGTTTGTTGGTGATGTCGATCAGGTCATCTCGCTCAACCGGATTGGTGTACATGGCATCAGCCGGCAAGAGCTTAGCGTAAGGTTTAAAGTCTCTTACAGAGTAGAACTCTTCATCGGTAGCACGGTCTAGCGGATGAGCGCGATAGCCGGAACCAAGGTTTATAGCAAAATAGCGAATCTCGCCATACACGTCTTCAACCAGATCTACCTGACTGTAGAAGCGACGGACGTCTTCTGCGTCAGGTGATCCCAGATCGGCCGCACCCAGTGTAGCCATCATGCCACCGGTGCCAAAGGTTGATGCCGAGTTGCCATTTTCGAAATCCATGCGCCAGACACGGCCACCCATATCGCCAACATACAGTCGATCGAGCAAACCGTCACGATTGGTATCGATCACCAGAGGTGGCGCGGGGATGGAGTGTTGCATGTTCATCACCAGATCATGATCGGTGCTGTTGTCGCCCGCGCTCCAGAGTTTGTTACCTGTCAAAAGATCTATCATGTAGATAGCATTACCGCGTGAATCTGTTGAAAAGTCGTTGTTATCCTGAGACACGTCATAGCCGCCACCAATGAACATGACGGGACCTTTGTCGTTGGAACCGACTTTTACTAATCCTATCTGTGGTTCTGACCAGCTTTGTCCCATGTAAGGGAAGTCACCGGCTGCATTGTCATCAATTTCCCAGAGTTTCTTGGGGTTGTTTTTGTCGGTGATGTCCAAAGCAAAGTAGCTGGATCCGCCGCGGCGCATGCCGAAGATCATGATCGCTCTTTCGCCGGCACCCGTGAAGCCTGGCTTGCCATCATCATTCAACACGTAAACCACGGGCTGACCATCGAGTATGTAGCGTTTGATAGCAGTCACTTCATCGATGTAAATATCGTGCAGTCGATTCAGAACGCTACCAGGAGTGTATGCCCATAGCTCTTGACCAGTTTCTGCATCTACCGCATGCAGTTGACCATCATTAGTTGTGAGATACACAACGATGTCAGGCGCGTCAACCGTTCCGCCGTATACAATAGGCACTGGGCGGGCATGCAGCGGATCACCGTACTGGCGTCTTGTATCGGTGAAGACTTTGTTGTTATTGGCATCCTTCAGATCCATACCGTTGAGCCAGTTGATCATGGCACTGACCCAATCTGTAGCCATGCCATTAATGGTGACGTTGCCTGTGCTGGCACCAAAGGTTTCTGCAGTAAGGCTAACGTTACCGAGCGCTATCCTATTCGCGTTGGCCATCAGAGTGTCGCCATTAATATCCGAAATGAGCTTGCGCGCCATGAAGGTCGGCATTTCGTCTGCAGCACCACCGATAGTAATATTGCTGCCGTCTGGTGTATTGGTCCAGAAACTCCATGCGGTTTCGCTAAAGAAGCCGGTTGTTGGGTTAATTGCGGGTTTGTCGTCAACGCCGATGAATTCACCACCTTTAAATGCGTAGCGCTTCAGGTTGCCCGGCCAATGTACCGATGATGAAGGCTGGAATAACGAGGTGTAAACCGTGTTTAGGTTCTCTGTACGGTTAAAGGAGTTCACGGGTACAGCTGGCGCCGTAAACGTTGTTGAATCCTTCAAGATTTCCACAGCAATCTTTGTCAGTGTTGTTGACAGTTCTGAGGTGTCATCTGCTGTGAAGTAGCCTAGCTCACCAACACCCGATGGATTACCTTTTCTAGCAGTCTCTTCCAGTAGTGGCAAGTTGACGTTAAAGCCGATGGTGTAGGTCCTGATGGGCTGTCCAGGCTTGCCACCAACAGGCACAGGTGTAGTGGCATAGTATTCGGCTAGCTCATCAAGACACTTACCATTGTTACTGCCGTGATCGTTTGCACACTGCTTGCCTATCATCGCTTCGATGGCGGTTTCGGCGCCGGTATCTTGCGTCGGCGCGCCATCGGTTAGGTAAATAACATAGTTTTTCTGGCAAAGAAACTCGGTCGGTGACTCATAGTTTGTGGAGTTAATGTCGTTGCCTGTGCGTGACGCGGCAACACTCCTGTTTTCGAAGCCATCGCCATATACGACAGGTTTGCCATACATGTATTGACCAAATTCATAGAAGGTTTCTGAGAGTGGCGTCCAGCCATTAGCAGGAAGTGCATTAACTGCCGCTTTCATGATGCCACGATTCGTTTCGATGTCCTCGACGTCAATAAGAACCGGTCCACCCTGACTGCTATTAAAGCGCATCAGGCCGACATTCACGCGTTCCAGACCATCGAGTAGGTTCACTACCACGCTTTGTACGGTTGCCAGGCGGGATTGCGGTATTACCGTCGCTTCGCCCCAGTTCAGCAGGTTGCCGGACCATAGGTAGTAGGTATTGTTGTATGAAGCACGGTTTTTATTTTTGTTATGCTTTGTAGCGCTCGTGTCATAAGGACCATTGCTGCCATCGCGGGCATATAGGCCATCGTTTTTGGCCTTACCATCCGCAATATTGTTATCCCTTACCCGGTCACGCCGACAATCAACTGTGCCCGTGATTTCACCATTTGGTAACGCCACCCACTTGCTGGAATTGGCATTGCTATCAGGTTTCCACATGGCTAACCGATCTGAATAGAACTGCCCGGAGTCAAATTTGTTTTCTGCCCTAAAACAGTTACTAAGGCTACGTTTAAGCTTGCGCGTAGCGGTAGCACAAGTTGGTTCGGTGCTGTTAGTGGTGACGTATAGATAGTCCGAATCGCAGGCTCCGGTGTATATGATGTCATCATCATAAACATCCTGAGTTTGTACGATAGTGCCCATACTGCCGGAGGTATCAAGAATGAACATGATGTTTGGATTAACACCACCGCCCAAGTCTGGATCTTCGCCAGCAACAAAAATTTCAATGTCATCTGCGGTTGCCGTACCAATGTACGAAAACGCTGCGAGAGCAGTGCCGATAATGAGCCAGCTAGTTTGCTTGAGTGATTTATTCATGATCTTGTCCTATCATTTCCAGTTACGTTGAGTAGCTGATGTGTCATTTTGTTTGTTGCGTGCAGGTTTGCCAGTCTTGCCGGAGCCTGATTTCGAAATGAGGTTAGCTTCGGTCACTGTCTGAGTGTCAAGCTTATAAAAGACCAGAACCATCGCATCCCGGTTGTCTATCATTCGCATTTCAGCAGCAAACTGCTTCAGGCTGACCGTATCGGTGCTGCCATCGCTATTACGAATTACAAAACGGGTCGTAGCTTCGTTTGTTTTTAGTGTTATACGGTCGCAGTCGTCACACTCTCTTATAGAAATGCTACCGCTGCTATTGCTAGGCAACGTGACCATGGACGCCTCAAGTTCCAGCCCCCCATGTGTTTCGATTAGGGTTGCCTGAGCGCTAAGTGCGAACACTGACAGTAGCGATAGCATTAGCAGGCTATGCTTTATCGTGTTTTTTATAATGAGTTTCATGGTTTTCTCCGCTGGCAAATTAGTTGGCACGACAAACGTACCAGCCCTGAGTGTTGGTGGCAGTACCGCCACGGGAATCTGTGGTGCCCGTTGAGTTGGCAACAAAATGAAATGCCGCCATGGTCTTCCAGGAATTGCCCGCTCCGGAAACTACAGGGCACTTTTCGATATATTCAACAAATCGGTTGCTGGTGCTGCGTGAACCATGCATCACATTAACCGGTTCATCAGCGACATCGCAGAGGCCGGGGTTCTGATCGTTAATGCAAGATGCGTTATTGATAGCATTGGCTATATAGGCATCATTGGCTGTTTCTGCCAGTTGGAAAGCATTGGCCTGCACCTGGACGTTACCGGCCATTACCATTTGCAGGCGCGAGGTGCTCATCACTGATATAGACAACAGCGTCAGTACTGTCAGCAAAACCAGTGAGGTGACCAAAGCGGCGCCCCTTTCTGATTTGTCTTGCTTGAACTGTGTAACCGTTGTTCTCATTAGCTTTTCCATAGTTCTGATTAACCGCGTGAGTTTCGCAGGAAGATGGTTTTGGCGCCTTCCATACGTCTGAAAGCGTCGGCGGGAGTTACTGTTGTGCCATCAGGGGCCGTGTAGGTCTTGCCATCCACGAGACCGAGTTCCTCATATTCGGAACGCATCAATAGCCATACGCGTACAGCAATGATGGTGCTATTGGGCGTAAAGCTGCCCACTATCGGATCAATGTAGCCGTTAACCGAGCCATCACCGTTGGTGTCCAGGCCAAACTGAATCTGCATGTCTTCAACACCTGCGATAATTTCTTCATCGACTATCTCAGTGCCAATAAGAGTTCGTCTTCGCAGCGACGGCGTGTCGGCAACGTTGTTTGACGTTTGGGCGACATAGTAGGTGCTGAATTCATAATCAAAGGTGGCATCAATATCGACTTCGTTGAGAAAGCCTGCAGGCTCATTACCGTCATCAAAAATGCGGCTGAAGTAGCGATTGCTTTTTATCTGAACTGTGTTGGCAGCGAGTGGTGTTTCGGATGCTGAGCTACGTCTAATTTCAAGAACGTCAGTTTCGTCCTGAATACCCAGATCAAATGCAGCGCAATTTGCAGCAACGCGAGCATTGGCCGCCACATTGTTGTTATCTGCCACCTGAATATTATCTCTGGCGGTAACGCCGATATAGTGGTCAAGTGTCCATGCAGTGACGTCTGCACCATCGCAGGTAATAGCGAGTGCATCTTGCTCGATATTGCCGCTGCCATTATGCATACCCCAGAATCCGGCTAGCCGAACGTCCGGTTCGATAGTGGCAAATGCAAATCTCATGTTTTCTTGAACACGAGAGGCGCCTTCTGTTGTTTGGAATGAAGCACGACCTTGTGTGTAAACAGTGACAGCGCCCAGAGTTAGAAATAACCCGATGGCCATAGCAATCATCGCCTCGATAAGCGTAAAGCCTGCCTGTCTCTGCAATTTGCGTGGTGACCGATTTAGCCGCTTGTTGAGGTTATTTGGCATCATAATTCCACCTCAAGGCTATAGGTTAGGGGGAGGTCAAAACCAGATTCCGGCCAGGCCATGTCAATGTCGTAAACGGTTGAGGCTACGCCGACGGCAACGGTTACCGTAGCTGCAGAACCCGGAGGAAGATGTTCGTTGACATCAATATCCCAATTCATTTTGTCTTCCTGGGCAATTTGCGCAGCAGTGCAGTTATTGGGGCCATTCAAGCAGCCGTTATCGGCGCCGGCATTTTCATAGGCAGCGAGACCCAGAGGGTTTGCCCGGATACGGTCGGCCATATCTTCAGCAAGATACACGGCGGTGGTTCGGTATAAGGCGGTGCGCCCTGATTTAAGCCCTTCAAAAAACAGCGCGCCGATCCCGAGCATACCAATAGACAAAACCAGCATCGCTACGGTTACTTCCAGTAGCGTAAAGCCGCGTTGTGAATGCTTTTGCATATTGTTATTCATTAGGGAGTGCTCATGTCATGTAGCCGCAACCACCCAAGGGGTTGTTTATGTGCTCGACTGCATCTTTGTTCCTGTGCATTTGGGGGCGCCCGGTAGGTGAAATATGTATCCACCGACCGGCAGATACACCGGCGCCTGTGTCTTCTGCACCACGGTCATCGCAGATCTGAAGATTGAAAACGGCATTATTACCGCCGAGTGAAGCCATTGGATAACCAGTAGGTGCAAAGATAATAAATTGATCGCCCAGCAGTTCCGAATCGACATCACCCACTTTCAGGTCCACATTTTCGTTGGTTGCCTGATGAGTTTGTAAAACGGTATCGGCCCCATCAATTGTTAGATTTGGTACGCCATCGCCATCAGCATCGACGAATACGATCCATCCTGCACTGAAGGAGGCTGAAGGATCACACGTAGGGGCCGGAGCATCCCAATTTGCGCTAGGGCACACGCTGACAAATGAATTACGTTTGATTGCTTCTGTGCGCGCCAGATGCAATGAAATGCTCGCTTCATTGACCGATGCGGCCATACGATTGTTAGATATGAACGAAGAAAACGACGGGCCGGCAATAGACAGAAGGATCGACACTATGAACAGTGTTACCAGTAGTTCAATAAGACTAAAGCCCTGTTGTGTGATTCGCATTGTCATAAACTCGGCGTGCTCGTTAGGTTTTCAGGTCAATAATTGTATGCCAGAGAACGGGTCTAACAATGTGACCTGCGTCACGTTTAGTGCTGTCCGGCTGCTAACGCTAAATCGCTAAAAAATCATTGATTTCAGGCAATTGTTCGAGTGGATAGACTCGAATCATGCGGTTTTTACCATAAGGCCGATGCTTGCCGGGTCTTTATGGTTATTTCTTATATGACGCCTTGAGCCAGCCTTAGCGCCATCGTGCAGCAGTTTTTTCAGTCACTTGTTGTTTGTGCCTCAGCCCTTTTCTTAATGTGGCAATTATCTCGAACCTGGTGATGTGGGTCTTGGACATGCCTCACAAAACCGATGATCTGAAATACGTTTGGAGTTCTCATGGCAACTGAACCTCTAATGGATTCGGGTATTGCCGGGCTTTTGCTGCGCTTGCACTCAAATGTTGATCGGGGCTGCACCAACACCTCCGTTTCGCCTGTTTAGCTCTTATGTAAACTATGCCGTGGCATGGAGCCCTTCTATATAATGTTTGCGAGCATTGATAGCGCGGCTTATCTATCGGAACGTGCCGCTAATCTGATAGGCTTTGCACACTAATTTTTTGCGCGAGAAAGAACATGACTAACGAAAACGAAGCAGCTAATCCGGAATTTGATGCGGACGACCTGTATTTGGAAGAATCCTTTACCGACCGTCGTATCGGCACGATTCGTCGTATGACCCCTGTAACATCTGATGGCGCGCCTGATCCGGCGCGAAAAGCCATCTATTTGGGGCAGGCGCAGATAATGACACCGGCTGGCGCATTGCCACTGTCATTTGAGCTAGCTGGCGAAACTCTGGCTGAAGCCTGTGCAGATTTTGGTGCTGCGGCACAGAAATCTGTTGAAGAAACCACGGCCAAGCTTGAAGAGATGCGTCGCGAGCAGGGGTCATCTATTTACGTGCCAGGTCAGGAACAGCAAGGCGGCAGTAAAATTCAGCTGTAGCTGTTCTACCGGACCAGTTTAAGTCTGTAATAACGGGCTTAAGGTCTTAAAGGGCTGTCGTTACTGGCAGCCCTTTTATATTTATCGCGTATATTGCGGCATTAATATGTCGACATTCGGGCTGGTATATACTGCCATCTCATCTTGCCCCATTGGCGCCAGCAGCAACTCGCTGCTCTGCCACATTCCAGATCCTCCTACCCTATGTCCGTTTCACTTCAAAAACAGGTTCGCACCGCTTTGTTCGATTACCCGAAGTACTGGGCCGAATGTTTTGGTACGGCAGAATTCTTGCCTACGTCGCGAGCCGAGATGGACGCGCTGGGTTGGGATTCCTGCGACATTATTATTGTCACTGGCGATGCCTATGTTGATCACCCCTCATTTGGCATGGCCGTAATTGGACGATTGCTTGAGGCGCAGGGCTTTCGTGTTGGCATTATCGCGCAGCCGGATTGGCAATCGAAAGATGCATTCATGGCATTGGGCAAACCGAATCTGTTCTTCGGCGTAACTGCCGGCAACATGGATTCGATGATCAATCGCTACACCGCCGATCGTAAACCGCGTTCAGATGATGCCTACACGCCGGGCGGGCTAGGTGGCAAACGTCCCGACCGCTCGTCGTTGGTGTACTCGCAACGCTGTAAAGAAGCGTGGCCTGATGTGCCCATTGTGTTGGGTGGTATCGAAGGGTCTTTGCGGCGAATTGCACATTACGATTACTGGCAAGACAGCGTGCGACGTTCGATTCTGGTGGATGCCGGAGCCGATATTCTTTTATACGGTAACGCCGACAGAGCAATTGTTGAAATTGCACAACGCATATCCCGTGGTGACAGTGTCAGCGAGATTACGGATGTGCGTGGCACCGTCTTTATCCGCAGTGATACACCCGCCGGTTGGATGGAAGTAGATTCAACACGTATCGACCGCCCTGGTCGTATCGAAAAGATAGTTAATCCCTACGTCAATATTCGCGAGATGGATGAACCGGAGCGCGAACGGCGTAATGCTGCTTTAGCTGGTGTCGATGTGAGTATTCTGGATGCAGGTGATGCGGAGCAAGTAACTGCGTTGCCAGCAATTAAATTAGAGCGCAGTAAAACAGTCATTCGCTTGCCGGCTTTCGAAAAAGTGCGTAACGATTCGGTTTTATATGCGCATGCCAATCGGGTGCTGCATCTGGAAACAAATCCGGGCAATGCACGAGCGTTGGTGCAGCGTCATGGCGATGTTGATGTGTGGCTTGCTCCACCGCCAATACCTTTGACAACAGATGAGATGGATTACGTGTTTGGGTTGCCCTATGCACGTGCACCACATCCTTCATATGGCGATGCCAAATTACCCGCATGGGAGATGATTCGTTTCTCCGTTAACGTTATGCGCGGCTGTTTTGGTGGCTGTACGTTTTGTTCGATTACTGAGCATGAAGGCCGCATTATTCAAAACCGTTCGTCGGAATCTATCCTGAAAGAGATAGAAGATATTCGTGACAAGGTGAAGGGTTTTACCGGCGTGATCTCCGATCTTGGCGGCCCCACGGCAAACATGTATCGCATCGCTTGCAAGAGTCCTGAAGTGGAAGCTGCCTGCCGCAAGCCCAGCTGTGTATACCCTGGTATTTGTCCGAACCTGAATACTGATCACTCGGCACTTACTCAGCTCTATCGTGATGCCCGCGAAATAAAGGGTGTTAAGAAAGTGCTGATTGCTTCGGGCTTGCGTTACGACTTGGCGGTCGAAGACCCTGAGTATGTGAAAGAGTTGGTCACTCATCACGTTGGCGGTTATCTGAAAATTGCACCAGAGCACACCGAGCAGGGCCCGCTCTCAAAAATGATGAAGCCTGGTATCGGCAGCTACGATAAGTTTAAGCGTCTATTTGAAAAGTATTCTAAGGAAGCAGGGAAAGAGCAGTACCTTATTCCATATTTTATCGCCGCTCATCCGGGTACGACCGATGACGACATGTTGAGTCTTGCGTTGTGGCTGAAGCAGAATGGCTTTCGTGCCGATCAGGTGCAGGCGTTTTATCCATCACCAATGGCCACGGCCACGGCTATGTATAAGTCAGGAAAGAACCCGCTGCGTCGTGTGACCTACAAGAGCGAAAAAGTGGAGTCTGTCAAA
>CBDTTT010000015.1:0-12762 GCA_965363345.1 uncultured Chromatiales bacterium | reverse complement strand
GAGTGGCTGCTGTTCTGGTGGTTTATCTTCGGCTTGCTTGAATTTGATGGTCTAGAGTTGGTGCGCGAGATTGGCTGGATCGTTGTTCAGTGGATCATGCTTGCATGGTTTGCTGTGGCGATTCTGAATGCAATTGCTGCTCGTGGCGCAGGTGGGCTTGCGGGCGAATCTGCGAAGTTGCGGCTGCGCTCTATGCGCCTTATTGCCGCCTGGTTGGTTTTGTTGGGCTTGGGTCTGGAGCTTTCGAACACCTTAGTTGGTGATGCAGCTCTCACCAGTTGGGTCTGGCAAATATTCCAGCTGTTAGCATTTCCGCTGGCAATTAGGCTGCTGAGTATTTGGCATGTCGAGTTGTACCGTCGCTTGCAGCGTGAAGGCGAACCTGAGATACCGTTCGAAGAATATACGGCCCAGAGAGGCGTGAAGCGCTGGGTAAGTTCTATTAAGGTTGCTGGTTACCTGTTTGCTAGTCAGCTTAGTAGCAGTTTGATGCGGCGGATCGATAAATTTGACCCTATGCGTGCTGCTGCAGGAAGGCTGGGTTCTGGCGGTGGCGATGAAGAGGCCAATGAAACCGTTCAGACACGCCCGGGCTTACCTGATGCACAGCGCGTCGAGTTGGTTAAAGGTTATGACGAATTCAGTAAGTATGCCCGTTTAGATCGCCGTGCCATGGTGACTCGTATCAACGAGGCAGATAGTGGCATTGTGGGTGTTATCGGTGAACGAGGTATTGGCAAGAACGGTTTTCTGCGACAGGTTGCCGAAGCTCATGAGCACCGCAGCATTTTTATTTCCGGCAGGGTTGGAAGCTATGCCGCACTCGAAGTCGAATTTGAACAACAGCTAGGCCTCACTGGTCGTAAAGTCAGCGACGAGGAACTGAACGCTGCAATTGTCGAACAGGATGTGCGGTTCATTGCGATATACGACATGCATATGTTGGTTCGTCCGGTTATGGGTGGATTCTCCGAGTTGGTTAAACTCAATTCGCTGTTTGATCGTGTTAAGGCTCCGTGTATTTGGGGCATCTCAGTCGATCGTTATGCTTGGCAATTGATTAATCGTGCGCGTTCAAGTTATTCAACGTCCGATACCTTGGTGCGTCTGCGACCATGGACCGATGAACAGATCGGTGAGTTCATCGAGAAGAGTTGTGCGGCTATCGAGTTGTCCACCGATTTCAGTAAGGTGCGCGTGCCGCGTCAATACATGGATACGGCACAGGAACAGATAGAGGAGCGCAACCGGGCCGGTGTATACAACATGATCGCATCGCTATCCCGCGGTAATCCGTCAATTGCTATCAGGATGTTTGCCGATGCCATTCGGCTAAATCCCGACGGCAGTGCCGAGGTTATTCTGCCCGCGACTCGTGATGACAAAGTCTTCGATGGCCTGTCGCTCGAAATGCTGCTTGTATTGCGTGTGCTTGCTCAATCCGAAGTCATTGCCGTTGAAGACGTGATCGCAAATTTGCGAATGGATGAAAGCTTGATTCGCACCACATTGCACTTTGCCGAGTTGCGTGGCTGGGTAGAGCATCTTGATAGATCAGAGCAGGGCTTGCGCAGCGGCTATCGACTTACCTGGACCTGGTTCCGGACGATCACCAGAGTGTTAGGCCGTAAAAACCTGTTAGCTGGTGTAGCGGAGGTAGCAAGCTGATGTTGAAGCGATTATTTAGTCTTGCGTTGGTATCGGCACTAACTCCTGCTTATGCGCAAGAGCTCATCGATGCATCCCAGGTAGAGAGCTTGGCTGATATTGGCCAGATGGTTAACTGGGGTGGTGTCGGCTCATCAGTTGTTTTGGTGTTTAGTGCTTGGTTGTTGATCAAGTTTACCGACAATATCGTCGAGGAGCTCAGCACAGCATTTGCCGATAAGCGTTTGTTTATTCAGCGTTTAAATGCTTTCTTCCACTTCTTTATTTATATCGGCGTTGTTGTTGGCGTCATTCTATTGAGCTTCGATTTTAGCCCTCAGGTTCTGGGTTTAATTGGCGGTGGTGTCGCGGTGTCGGTAGGTTTTGCGACCCGCGATCTGCTGGCCTCGTTAGTCGCCGGAGTAACTATTGTTTTTGACAGGCCGTTTCAGGTTGGTGACCGGGTAAGCTTTGGTGGCCAATATGGCGACGTGCTGGCCATTGGCTTGCGCTCGGTTAAGCTGCGTACGCTTGATGACAGCGTGGTTACGATTCCAAACAACCTGTTCTTTAGTGAGGTCTCTTCAAGTGCAAACTTCGGCGTGCTTGATATGCAGATCGATACTGATTTCTATATTGGTGTTGATCAGGATGCGACGCTTGCGACTCAGTTGGTGCGTGAGGCCGCTGTCATTAGCCGTTACGTGCATCTGCCAAAACCCTTGTTGGTTAATGTCGAGCAGGTGCAGCTAGATTCGATGATCGCATTGCGGATCCGTCTCAAGGCTTACGTGCTTGATACCTTGTATGAGAAGCGGTTTACGACTGACGTTACCCTGCGTGTATTGGATGCGTTTGCAGAGGCTGGTATACGACAGCCGGTTATGCAGCATCGCCCGCAAAAATAGTAGCTCGAGCACGTTTTTTATTTGGAAGATTCTATGATCACTAGACCGGTTTCATTTTCATTCACTATCGTTATTTCTATGGCGTTAACTGCGATGGTTAATGCAGCTGATGATGTGACCCTTCCGGAGCCAAGCTCTGCTGAGTACTGCCAACTAGTGCAGCAGTTAATGGCTGACACGAGTTTAGTTAGCGACAACACGCTCTTTACCGATATGCCCGCGTATCGGCACTCGAAACCTATGGTGGATCCGTTGCAGACGTTTCAGGTGGTGTCGTACCAAGGCACTTTGCCGATAATGGTGTCTTGTAAGATAAAGGGGGCTGCACATGTGCGTGCGGCCTACGGCGAAGCGGCGGCAGGCGAGCAAACATATTGTCCCTCGATAACGCAGCTTGCGCAGCAGCAGGCCGTTGATGAACTGAAGGCCGCAGGTAATGAAGCGGCTGCTGCCATAGCCAGTGCATTAGTGATTGATAATACTGAACCGGGCATGACAGGGCAGAGCTATCTTGCTGACTTCGAATTGAGTTATGTGGATGAGGACAAGGCGGTGCATTTGAGTTCGCCGGGTCTGTTTCACGACTACGACAGTTGGATTACCTGGATACTGCCTGAGACGTTAGAAGGACAGGTCTACTGTCATTTACCAACCGTTGCGTATATGAAGGGGTTGGCAACCGGAGAGCTTAGTCCCGGAACATTAATGACTACCGCTGCTGATGCACCTGTGCAACCTTACTAGTATGTTTAGGTTTTGACCCAATTACTTAACCCAGTTTTTTTAGCCATTAAAAAAGGGGCAACGAATTCGTTGCCCCTTTTTTTACTGCTATGTCTAAAGTCTTAGTACTTCCAGTCGACTTTCAACATGTACTCACGAGGTGGCAGCGCTGTCCGGATATTGGTTCCGGAGCCTGAGATGGCTGAAACGATGTCTTCTTCATCCGTCAGGTTCTTGGCGATCAGAACAATAGACCAGTGGCCATCGGGTTGATCGATACCAATGCGGCCGTTGATACGAGAGTAGCTGTCGATCAATGCCGTATTATTAATGGTGGCATAGTAAGAACCAACGTAGTTCACGTCGGCACCGACCAGAAACGACCAGTTGGCACTCATCTCAGGGTGCCAGTCACCACCGACCCGGAGTGTTCTCTCCGGCAGACCGGGCAACGCACCAACATTAGATGACGGCAGATTCGCTTGGGCTTCGGTACTAATATCATCTTTCGCCAATGCGCCGATAACATACGTATTAATGCTATCGATTGGCGTCCAGTAGAGTTCAAGTTCCAGACCGGTGACTGTCGTTTTACCCACATTTAGCACGGGGAAGGGCGCGCCCGGGGCTGTAGTCGCGGTACTTGCCGTCTGTTGCATGTCATCGTACTTCGCATAAAACAGCGCTGTATTGAGTCGCACAGTGTTGTTTAAGAAGTCCATCTTGCTGCCGATTTCTGCACTATCCACAGTTTGTGGATCGTAAATGTTATCGGTACATGACTGAGCACCAAAGCACAGCGTCTGGAAACCGCCAGCCTGGAAGCCGCTGGACAATGAACCATACGCCATAATGTTGTCGGTAAAGTCATATTGAGCGAGGAGGCGCGGCGTAAACTCTGAGAAGGTTTTATTCAGGTCCGAAGTCCAGTCGCCAGGAGTGCCTGTTGTATCAGCGCAGACCGGGAAGGGACTGAATCCTATGCTTGCCTGCACACAGTTGTTGGTGTATTCCTTTTCATCCCGTGTGTAGCGACCACCGAGAGTAGCCGACAGCTTATCGGTAAAGGCCCAAGTGCCTTCGGCAAATACCGCATAGCTATTGGTTTCGGTTGTGATGTTTTCATTAATCGCAGTGCCAGCAGCTGAGGGGCTATAGACCTGCGTACCTTCTTCATTAAGGTAATAGAGACCTGTAATCCAGTTCAGCTTGTCATCAAAGGAGTCGCCACCTAAGGTGAATTCCTGACTGATCGTTTTATTGTTTGATAATGAGTTAACGAGCACACCTTGAGTTCCAATATTAAATACCGGAGGTTGAGGACCAAAATTTTGAGGAGCACCACCATTTAAGTCAAACCCAAAGGCGTCATCAATATCGCTGTAGCCGGTGATTGAATTTAGCGTCGTGGAACCAATATCCCACGTCAGGGTCAGCGTGGCGTTGACTTGCTCTGTTTCGCCAAAGCCGATGCTTTCATCCGGCACAAGGCTGTCATAGAAACCCTCTAGCGGTTCTCCCGGAGAGCTTGTCGCAGTCGGACCATAGGGAATACCGTTGAAGCCATCGTTATTGGCTTTCACATAGCCGATCGCAAGTGTGGCATTAAAATTATCAGTGCCAAACCAGTTGAGTTTGCCGCGAATGGCTTTGTTGTCATATTCGCCAAGGTCTCGTCCGCCGACACTACCGCGGGTAATCCAGCCCTCTTCGCGTTTATGAATCATGCCGGACAGAGATGCACCCAGACCGTCGATAAGAGGGCCGCCCACTGAAGCGGTGAGCTTGGTGGTTTCGAAGTTGCCGTAGCCTAAAGAACCATTCGCCCAGAATTCTTCTTCCGGAGTGCGGGTCACTATTTTTACAGCACCTGCAATTGAGTTACGACCGTATAGTGTGCCTTGCGGTCCGCGCAGGACTTCGATACGTTCGATATCGGTAAGGTCGAGGTTGGCTGTGGCGAGACGACTGCGGATTACATCGTCAACGTACAAGCCGACCGGTGATTCAGAGGCAATAAAACCCGGGTTTTGAATGCCTGCGCCGCGCATAAATACCTGCATGGCAGAAGCGTTTGATGTGACCTGATAGGTTTGCATGTTGGGTACAGCAGCACCCAAATCAAAACCCATGTCGATATTTAAACGAGCCATCTCTTCAGTGCCCAGTGCAGTCACTGCAATCGGTGTTTCCTGCAAGCTGGTCGCCCGACGTTGTGCCGTCACAGTGATTTCTTCGAGTGCTGCCTGTGCAGCGGGGATAACCCCTAGAGCGCCGATGGCAATAAGCGCCGCGCCTCCGTGTAGCCGTAATCTCTTCATATTACTCTCCCAAGTAGGTATTTCTCATTGAAGCGCTTTTTGGATCTTGTAGGACATATATATAATTATGGATAGTTGCATAAACACAACGGCTTTAGAAGAGGTTATTACAGTCTTTGTCGATTTTGAGCGCTGCGCTTCGGGCTGCTGTATCTTCGACGCAACTGATTGGTGATAATTGGTCTAAACTGAACTGGGTTTTTCGTTGTTAGATATTGCGAGGGTGGTTAATGAGCGTTAATAATCCTGAAGAAGAGAAAGTTGCAGCCTGGTTAGCTGAGCAGCAGTGGCATCTTGAGAATGCCACTACTGATATGACCCTTATGATGCAGGGGTTGCAGGAGGGCGAGTCAGTTGAAGACGTTAGTGTGTTTTCCTGTGAGGGAGCGCCATTGGATATTTCGTCTATGTGGGCTGAAAAGCCTTTGTTGCTGCTTACAGGTTCTATGACCTGTCCGCCTTCACGCCAAATTAACCCGGTCGCAAATGAGCTGCAGAGTCGCTATCCGGATATTAGCGTGGCAGTTTTGTACGTGATTGATGCTCATCCGGACGGCGACCCCTGTCCTTACACGGGTACCGATTGGCTGACTCATGACAATGCCGAGGCAGATATTCATTTTGGTCAGCCTAAGACTCAGGACGATCGCAACACTATGGCTTGCGCCTATCGGGATTTGTTGGGCCTTGCGGTGCCAGTATTGGCCGATAATATGCAGAACCAGCTATGGCAGGCTTTGGGGCGCACGCCGAATGCCGCTTTTCTGATAGATACCAAGGGCACTTGTGGGCTATGTCAGGTCTGGGCTCGTCCGGATGAGTTGTTTGAAGAACTTGATTCTTTGCAGGCCTAATATATCGGTCGGATAGGGCTTGATATTTATTTTGTAGTCTGCAAAATAGAGAAATGTCAGCAGCAACTACTTATCAGGATACGGTCGGTTCGGATTACACCGTATCGGAACAAAAGACTGATGCCCGTTGGGCCAAAACCCGCAAGAAACTGCTCGATGGCGGCCGCCAGGTGTTTGCCGACCAGGGAGTAGAGGCAACCTCGGTGCTCGATATCGTTCGGGCCGCCAATGTGTCGCAACCTTCTTTCTATAACCACTTCGATTCGAAAGACGCTTTAGCGCGTGAGATCGCCGCTGATTTTTTTCGCCGCGACAAGCAGACGAAACAAAGTATCTTTGAGCAGATTAGCGATCCCGCTGCTGCTATTGCTATCAATGTTTATCACACCCTCGCGATTGCGACCGATGATCCGGTTATTGCCTGGACACTTATTAAAAGTAAGGGACTGCGTGAGCTAGTTATTTCCAGCGACAGCGATCCGCTAGCAGCAATGATCAAGGTCGGTGTTGAGGAAGGGCGTTTCGATGTCAGCAGTTCGCGCACGGCAGCCATCGCCATTCGTGGTGGTGCTTTAGCTGTGGTTCAGGATCTGTTGAATAAAACCGCCGATGCAAACGCGGTGCAGGAATATCAGGGTTTCGTATTAAGACTGTTGGGCTTAAGCCCCGAAGAAAGTAGAGCCGTGGTCGAGCAGGCCGCCACCATTGAATTGAATCACACAAAAAATACTTAGAGAGCAGGAGCAACAGGTGTATACAAATATTTGGTATGTCGCGGGTTACGCGAAAGATCTCGATAAAGATCCGATTAAGGTCACGATGCTGGGTGCAGATTTTGTGCTGTTTCGTGAGATGGATGGCACCCCGCGTTGCATCAGCAATGTCTGCCCGCATCGCGGTGCAAGTATGGCTGACGGCATACTCTATAAAGACGGTTCGCTAGGTTGTCCCTTTCATGGTTGGCGCTTTGATGGCGAGGGCACCTGTACTTTGGTTCCTTCACGTTGCGATCACGAACCGCAGGTGGTGTCTCCCGGCATTAAAACCGATGCTTATCCTACGGTTGAGAAGTACGGCTGTATCTGGGTGTTCTTAGGCGATGATCCTGATGCTGCCTCACCCATTTTTGATATGCCAGAGTGGGGTGATGAAACCCATCGCCACACAACTAACGAAGAAATCTGGGAGGCCGATTACGTGACGGCCAAGTTCACGAACATGGACTACGTGCATCTTCCTGTCGTGCACGGCATTTTGTTTCAGGGCAATGAGAATCCAATGCAGGCACCCGAACATGTGGTGACTAAAACTGAACATGGCTTTCAATCTGTCATGCAGGTGAATCCTGCGCCCAGTGCAGGTGTATGGAGTGAAATGCGTGAGAAGGGTGCCAAGGTCGAATCAATCATGAGGTACTTTGTTCCCGGTTTTACGTTGCGTGGCCAGGTCGAGATCGGCGGTATCGGTTCGGGTGAGTTCAATATCTTTTATGAGTTCAGCACACCTATCGATGAGCATCGCACGATGATGCGGCATATCTTTTTCCGAAATTATCGTATGGAGGAGGAGTTTGATACTGAGCATACCCGCCGCAACCTACAAAATATTCATCAGGACAAAGACCTGGCTGAGCAGCAACGGCCAATGGTCGCTCCCGACGGTCCCAATCCCGATGGCTTCTATACGCATGACGAAGACAAAATTACGCTTACCTATTGGGGCTTAATGGAGCGGATGCGGAACCTTGGTTGGCAGATTGACCGCAGCAAGTTGCAGGCCAGTGATGAGAAAGTTCGCATTATTCCGTCACCTAATCGCAAGGCAGACCCCGAAGGCTGGGCTTACCCGACGGTGGCCTTGTTGGACCCCGCAGACATCACTCAGCCTTCCGTGAAAGATCTTAAATTTGTTGATATCGATAATGTCGAGTCGACTAGGGCTAAAGATTACGGCAAGTCTGAGCCTGTGGTGCCACGCGATGCCAAGTCAAAAGCCACGCTAGAATGGCAGGATGAAGCCCTGGCGATGGTCGAGAAAGCGCCGGGTTTTGTGCAGCCGATGATCATTAAGAACGCCGAAAAAGCGGCACGGGCGAAGGGCACAAATTTTGTCTCGGTTGAATTAATGGAAGAGCTGCAGGCAAAACAAAATGGTGGAGCTGCACCCGCGGCAGATGGCTCGGCACCAAAACCGAAAATGGTAAAACGTAAAGAATCAGAAGGAAGCGCTATGGGGAACGGACAGGAGCTCGCGGGTAAGGTTGTGATCGTGACCGGCGGTACTATGGGCATTGGTTTTGGCATGGCAACACGCCTCGCTAAGTACGGTGCGAACATCATTATTACCAGCCGCAATGCCGATACCGGTCAGGAGGCTTTGAGTCGGTTGGCGACAGCGGCTGATGTTGACGCCAGTGCCATTGCGTATTTTCAAATGGATATTAGTAAAGAAGCAGACAACGAAAACCTCGTAAAGTTTGCGGTTGATACCTTTGGTCGGCTCGACTCAATTATTAATAACGCGGTCTATCCCGGCGATTTCCAAATGTTGGGTGATGAGCCGCTGGACAGTTTTCAGCAGGTTGTCGATACCAACATCACCGGTACCTACCTCGGTATGAAGTTTGCAATCAAGCAGTTCCTCGCACAGGGCGCGGAAACCGGCGACAACTATTCCATTATTAATATCAGCTCGGGAGCGAGCCGCGATACCGGCATGCGCATGGCGCCGTATATTGCATCGAAACTTGCTGTCGAAGGCCTCACTCAGGCCGCAGCACTTGAGTACTCACGCCAGGGTATTCGCGTTAACACCTTGCTGTTCGGGATATTCGAGACAGAAAAGGCTATCCAGTTCCATGAAGCAATGCCGGCACTGCAGGAGAAGAATGCTGCGAAGCATCACGTTGGTCGTTTCGGTGACCCTGAGCATGACGCGGGCGAAGCTGCAGCGTATCTCATCTCCGAACGTGCCTCTTTTGTGACGGGCACCACGATGGTTATCGACGGCGGTATGTGTTTGTAGGCATTCTCTTTGTGTTTCTAGCGCGCATCGCGTCTAATGGCGGCTTCGCTTAGCCCCAACGGAGTCCGGCATGCGCCGTGAAACAGAACATTTCGACGACGGTACCAAGACCGTGCGTTTTTTTGATGAAGACAATCGCGTTGCCCGCATGGAAACTTTTTTTGAAGACGGCGGGCTGAAGGTCTACATCGAATATGTCTACGATGCATTCGGGTTCAATGTCGAGCGTGTCATTTGCGATGGCAAAGGCAAAGAATTGCGTCGCATGTACTTCGATGAAAACGGCGAAGAGATTCCGGATGAGAACGCCAAGCCGGTTCGCTGGAAACTGCTGGATGGTGCGGAAGAAGGGCTTGATATGAAGGGCGAAGAGCAGATCGGCGAGCAGACACCAGACCATGACTGATTCATTCTCATCACTAAAGCTTTCACCCGAAGTTCTTAAGAACCTGGAGTCGATGGGTTATACAGCTATGACGCCGATTCAGGCGCAGAGTTTGCCGCATATTCTGAATGGCAAAGACGTGATCGGGCAGGGCAAGACCGGCTCGGGCAAAACCGCCGCTTTTGGTTTGGGTTTGCTGGCATCACTTGATGCGAACCGTTATGAGATTCAGTCATTGGTACTGTGTCCTACGCGTGAGCTGGCCGATCAGGTTGCCAAAGCCTTGCGGCAACTCGCCCGCACCACGCCTAACGTTAAAATACTAACCCTGTGTGGTGGTGTGCCTTTCAGACCGCAGGCCGCTTCGCTAGAGCATGGCGCCCACATCATCGTGGGTACGCCCGGGCGTATCGAAGACCATTTACGTAGACATACTCTCGACCTGCAGGCGGTAAATGTTCTTGTGTTGGATGAAGCCGATCGAATGCTTGATATGGGCTTTGAGGACTCAGTGGAGAACATCGTTGCAGAGCTGCCGGCACAGCGTCAGACGCTGTTATTTAGTGCCACTTTTCAGGATGAGATTAAGGCTATTGCGAAACGGATTATGAATAGCCCGGTTACAGCCGAGGCCGAACTGACGCACGATGAAGTCACCATTGATCAGCACTTTTATTGTGTTGATAACGATCAGGAGCAGCGTGTCGCGGCCCTGCATCTGTTGCTCATGAAACATGAGCTAGCTTCTGCTGTCGTGTTTTGTAATACGAAAGTCGAAACCCGGGAAGTGGCTGAAGCACTCGACGATGCTGGGTTTTCTGTGCTCGCACTGCACGGTGATCTCGAGCAACGTGACCGCGATAAAATACTGGTCCAGTTTTCAAATGGCAGTGCCACGATATTGGTGGCGACTGATGTTGCCGCTCGTGGCCTCGATATCGATTCGATTGAGGCAGTATTTAATTATCACCTTGCGCATGATCCTGAGATACACGTTCATCGGGTAGGGCGCACCGGTCGTGCTGGTAATCGAGGTAAGGCATTTACATTCTTTACTGACAGAGAGCAGCACAAGATGGCTGCTCTCGAAGAATATATTCAGAAGCAGCTTACGGCTGAGGCCTTGCCATCGAAAGCGGTCTTCGACCGACCTATGGTAAAACCCCAAAACATTACCTTGCGTATCGATGGTGGTAAGCGTCAAAAAGTCCGGCCAGGCGATATTCTGGGCGCGCTCACGGGCAAAGGCGGTATCGATGGCAAGCAGGTAGGCAAAATCAATATCTTTGACAACTTCGCCTATGTAGCTGTCAATCGCGACATCGCCAACGAGGCCTTAACGAAGTTGAGTGAAGGCAAGCTTAAGGGGCGTTCGTTCAGAGTTTGGCGAGCTTGAGTTTTTATGGCCCTTCGTACCAGATGGGTGATGTCCACGCACGCTCTTGAATCGATGCCGGAAAACCTTCCGGTGGATAGATATTCAGCTTTACTGCATCGTAGGTTGACCAGCGTGGTGTCGGAATTTCCAGAACGCGCAAGTAGTAGAAAGCAGGGTGCGCCGGATTGAAGTCAGAGTCGACCCAGGTGGTTTTTAGTTCAGGACTGCCGACTGTGTTGGTATAGCTTGCAGTAGCTATATCCACGGTATTTTCTATTGCCGGAAGCCGCCCATCAGCATTTAGCTGTCGGTCACCCGACCATGCAACGTTATAGATTTTTTCCTGAGTCTTGCCGTCCGCATCAACCCAACCTTTGACCACCTGAATACGGTCGAGGTTGCCGCTGTTGGGGCCTTTCAGTGCCCAGATCATGAATGAGGGTGCATCGGTCTCTTTGGCCTGACCCAGAGTGCCGCCCATAGGGACACCTTGATCATAGCCTGTTGTAACCCAGTCTGAATCGCCAGGCGAACTGCCGGAAAAGTCGTAGCCACCAAACACACGAACGGTAATCCGTGGTCCGCTCGTTGCCCATGTCTCCTGACGAGCCATGGCGTCATAGATGGACTCACGGGTGTTTTCTTCAGCCCAGACATTGGAGAGTCCGGCTGTGCCTTGTTCTACTTTAGAGGGCTCACCAGGTAGGCTTTCAAGTAGCCGCTGTTCGGGCGTGCCGGATTTAAGGTTGTGTTCACCGGTGTGCTCATATTCTTCGTGCGACACAATTGACGTGTGAATATCGCCACCCCCAACGACTCCGTAACGGAATGGATTTACGCCAAGCTTTTGTTTGATCAGCATGCCATTGGCAAGGGCATTTCGAACATAGTTGGTTTCGACCACTTTTACCGTGCCGGGTCCAGCAACTGGTTTGGTCCAGATCTCAAAGCCGGCAAATTCATCTTGGGGAGAGATATCCGGATGCGTTTCTGATTGGCCTTTGGTCTGGATGATTTCTGTGAGGGGCTCGTTACGCATGCGGGCTTGAGCGTATTCAAGCGTGATCGGCTCGCCAAAGGAATCCTCCATCGCAAACATGGCGCCATTGCTCAGGTTGCCGTTGTGCGGGATCGCCAGCAACTCGCTGCCTTGTGCGCGCACTGTATCCATCCACACCCAGAGGTCTTCAGGGTGTTGGGAGTCAAAATACGAGAACGGTACGGTAGGTAAGTTGTCGCTAGCGCGGAAGATTACATTGCGATGCAGGTTTGACATGTTGGGTTGTGCAGACCACTCGTAACCTACCAGAGTTGTAAACTTCCCGGGCTCGTTGAAGCTATCGGTAATCGCAACATACCTCTGCCACATCGTTTGTTTCAGCTCTGTCGAATTCAGTTCCGGATCAGGCTTGGTCGAGCCATCCGGTTGAATCGTTTGTGCAACCAATGCGTAGAAGGCTTTTGTGGATTTTTCGACATCATTGCCTGATGCCACGATTTGTTTCGCGAGCGGATGTTTCGA
>CBDTTT010000014.1:0-12809 GCA_965363345.1 uncultured Chromatiales bacterium | reverse complement strand
ATCAAGTCAGTCGTTAAAGAATTGTTATAGAGCCCAGGTTATAGAGCCCGGTTAAGTATTTTATTTTCAGATTATTATTTTTAGATTGTTTAGGGATATCTATGTATGCCTGAGCATGAACAACAGGAGTAAGTAGCAATGGCAGTAAAAATCGCGATCAATGGTTACGGACGTATCGGTAGAAATGTCCTGCGTGCATTGTATGAAAGTGGCCGTACGGATGAGCTTCAGATCGTCGCCATTAATGACCTTGGTGATGCAGACACAAATGCCCATCTGACTAAATATGACACCGCTCATGGCATCTTCAATTTTGATGTTTCAGTTGACGGCGATTCATTAGTTATCGGCGATGACCGCATTAAGGTTTTTGCTGAACGCAATCCTGCTGATTTGCCTTGGGGTGAGTTGGGTGTTGATGTCGTGCTTGAATGTACCGGCTTCTTTGCTAGCAAAGAAAAATCACAGGCTCACATTGATGCAGGCGCTAAGAAAGTTGTTATTTCTGCTCCGGCCGGTAACTCTGTTGATGCAACCGTTGTATACGGTGTTAATCATGATGTGCTGACAGCATCTGATACGGTTATTTCTAACGCATCTTGCACCACTAACTGCCTGGCACCATTGGTTAAGCCTTTGCATCAGGAAATTGGTGTTGAGAAAGGCATCATGACCACTATTCATGCCTACACCAATGATCAGGTGCTGACTGATGTGTATCATCCAGACCTGCGTCGTGCGCGTTCAGCTACGATGTCAATGATTCCTACCAAGACCGGTGCGGCTGCTGCTGTCGGCATGGTATTGCCTGAACTTGATGGCAAACTCGACGGCTTCTCAATGCGTGTTCCGACCATCAACGTGTCTGTTGTTGATCTGACATTCACCGCATCACGTGATACCACGGTTGAAGAAATTAACTCAATTTTGAAAGCTGCCAGTGAAGGCCCTCTGAAAGGTGTTCTCGGTTATACCGATGCGCCTTTGGTTTCTATCGATTTTAATCACAATCCTGCTTCATCAACTTACGATGCATCGCTGACTAAAGTTCTGGGCGGTAATCTGGTTAAGGTTTGTTCTTGGTATGACAACGAGTGGGGCTTCTCGAACCGTATGCTGGATACAACTCTGGCTCTTGCTAACGCCAAGTAAAGCCAGTGTTAGAAGAACAGCAAAGCATGTCAGTGTTGAAAATGTCAGAGTTGGATCTCGCTGGAAAGCGAACTATGATCCGTCTGGATTTGAATGTTCCGGTTGAAGATGGTCGTGTCACCAGCGACATCCGTATTCGGGCAACACTGCCTACTATTACTGCAGCACTGGAGTCTGGTGCTGCGGTAATTCTTCTTTCGCATCTGGGTCGTCCGACCGAAGGTCAGTTTGAAGATCAGTTTTCTTTAGATCCGGTTGCCCGTCATCTGAGTGTGCTTTTAAACCGGGAAGTTCGTCTTGTGAGCGATTGGTTGAATGGTGTTGACGTAGCTCCGGGCGAAGTAGTTCTGTGTGAGAACGTGCGTTTTAACGCTGGCGAAAAAGCCGACGATGAAGCGCTTTCGAAGCAGATGGCTGAGCTATGTGATGTCTTTGTAATGGATGCTTTTGGCACTGCACATCGTGCTCAGGCGAGCACCCATGGTGTTGCTAAATATGCGCCAGTCGCATGTGCAGGACCTTTACTTGTTGCTGAGTTGGATGCATTAGGTAAGGCTATGGATAAGCCGGCACGTCCAGTAGTTGCCATCGTCGGCGGTTCAAAGGTTTCTACAAAGCTTACGGTATTGGAAGAGCTTTCGAAGCATGTCGACTCCATGATTGTGGGCGGCGGCATTGCCAACACCTTTATCGCTGCCTGTGGTCATCCTGTTGGCAAGTCTTTGTATGAAGAAGATATGGTTGCACAGGCCAAACAGCTGGCTATCGATTCAGACATACCCATGCCGCTCGATGTCGTTAATGCAACAGAATTTAGTGCCGATGCAGCTGCAGTAATTCGCGATGTCGCAGACACTACTGCCGACGAAATGATTCTCGATATTGGCCCTGAGACATCTGAGATTTACGCTGACATTATTGCCAATGCCGGCACTGTGGTTTGGAACGGACCATTAGGCGTGTTCGAAATTGACCAGTTCGGTGATGGTACCCGTAAGCTTGGTGAGGCTATTGCTAACAGCAAGGCATTTAGCATTGCCGGTGGTGGCGATACGCTTGCAGCACTCGAGAAATACAACTTGAGTGACCGGATGTCCTACATTTCTACAGGTGGCGGGGCATTTCTCGAGTTTCTCGAAGGTAAAAAGTTGCCTGCGGTTGCTGTGCTTGAGTCCCGCGCAAAGTAAAACAGCCCCATTCTGAAGCATTAACGCCGTTGCAGGATTAATTGGCCTGCAACATGGCACCCCTATTATGGGATAATAATTTTATGACAAATCAACATGCGCGCAGAACCAAAATTATTGCCACCCTCGGGCCGGCAACTGATACACCTGAGCTTATGGAGCAGATCATAGTTGCCGGTGCTGATGTATTCCGGCTTAACTTTTCCCATGGTGGCGGCGATGAGCAGCGCAGCAGAGTAAAAATGCTGCGCGATGCTGCCAAGCGGGTTGGTAAGCATATCGGTATTCTGGGTGACCTTCAGGGCCCCAAGATCCGTATTCGCCGTTTCAAGAACGGCCCGATAATGCTTAAAGAGGATCAGCTGTTTGTCCTTGATACCAGCTTAGGGGGCGATTCCGGCGATGAGACACAGGTAGGCGTTGCTTACGAGACTTTGTCGACTGACGTTAAACCAGGAAATGTGTTGTTGTTGGATGATGGGCACCTTTCTATGGTTGTGGAAAAGGTTGAGGGTTCCCGTATTACTTGCCGTGTGCAGGTTGGCGGCGAGCTGAGCAACCAAAAAGGCATCAACCTCCATGGCGGTGGTTTGTCTGCCCCAGCGCTAACCGACAAAGACCGTGAAGATATTTTACTCGCGGCAGAACTTGAGGTTGACTGGCTGGCTGTTTCTTTCGTTAGTACGGCGGCCGATATAGATGAAGCACGGGCTTTGATGCGTGCTGCGGGCGGTACCGCACACTTGGTCGCAAAAATCGAACGCAGTGAAGCGGTGACAAACCTCGAAAGCATCATTGATGCCAGTGATGCTGTCATGGTGGCACGTGGTGATTTGGGTGTTGAAGTCGGCTACGCCGCTCTGACCAGCTTGCAGAAACGCATTATTAAGACCACGCGTCAGCGTCATAAGGTGGTGATTACCGCCACACAGATGATGGAATCCATGATTCATAGTCAGATTCCAACCCGCGCCGAAGTATCCGATGTGGCAAATGCCGTTATGGATGGTACCGATGCGGTTATGTTGTCTGCCGAGTCTGCTGTTGGCGATTTTCCGATTAAAGCCGTCGCCTCAATGGCGGATATTTGTTTGGGCGCCGAAGCTCATGATTTGGTGAGCGGTCGCAGCAAAAGCCGTGATGAGCACTTCGAGAGCATTGATGAAGCCGTTGCTATGGCCGTGATGTACACCACTGCTCATATGGACGTTGATGCGATAGTTGCCCTAACTGAGTCGGGTGATACAGCTCGCTGGATGTCACGAATTCGTTCAGATATTCCAATCTTTGCCTTTACCCGTCACAAAGACACCCGTCGCAGGGTCACGCTTTACCGAGGCGTATATCCGGTATCTTTTGATGTGACGCATACTGATGACGCCCGTTTGCACCAGGACTTGTTCAACAAGCTGCTTGAGCTGCATCAAGTGAATGTCGGCGATCTTCTGGTATTTACTCAGGGTGATCTGACCGGTATTGCCGGCGGCACCAATTCGATGAAGATTCTGCGTGTGACCAGTCAGTGAATACACTTGCAGCGTGATTTAGGCTCTCATCTATTGAGCTAGCTGCTGTGGATATACTGGCTAATTAATAATTAAGCACCCCGTTTTGTATGTGATGAGTTGCGCGGGGTAATTCGAGTGTATCTCCTATGAAATCAATTACCGGCCATTCTTTGCGTTTCGTCGCGCGTCTTCTATTGCTTGTGCTAATAGCTACCGGAGTCGTGCAGGCTGAGATAGCTAATCCTGTTGGTGAGTCAAAAGGACTGGTGCTGGTCGCCGGTGCAACCGGTGGCACCGGGCGTGAGGTTGTGAAGCACCTGCTGCTAAACGATTTCAGTGTGCGGGCATTGGTTCGGAATGAGGATAGTGCGCGCAAGCTGTTCGGTGATGATGTCACTTATGTTGTTGCTGATGTCCGCCAGCCCGATGAGATCATCAAGGCCATGAAGGGCACGCAGTACGTTATCACTGCAATTGGTGCGACGCGGGGAGATAAAACCAATTCACCTGAGTTTGTTGATTATGGCGGTGTGCGTAATCTGGCTGACGTAGCTAAAGCGTTAGACATTAAGCAGTTTGTGCTGGTGTCATCTTCGGGCGTTACTGACGAGGATCACTTCCTCAATAAAGCGTTCAATAATGTTCTGAAATGGAAACTCAAAGGTGAGGATGCTCTGCGTGCGAGTGGCGTCCCGTATACCATTGTGCGCCCGGGCGGTCTGGTGGATGAGCCGGGTGGCCAGGCAATTATTGTGTTCTCTCAGGGTGACACTACTTCGGGAGCGATTACCCGTGAGGATGTGGCTATGGTTTGTGTAGCCGCGTTGCAGTACCCTGCAGCAGTCAATAAAACGTTTGAAACATACTCCGAGACCGGAGAATATTCCGCTGATTGGCAGGCTATGTTTGGTAGCCTGAACGCCAACTAAGGTTTTAGCCTATTTTTGTATTGATCTCTTGCCGGAGCGTGCTTCGGCGGATTTGAGTAGCGTATGAGCAATGAAATGAATGAGAAACAACCTAACTTTCTGGCCCGGTTTATGAAAACAGCCTCAAAAATTGAGTCCAATGAACTACGTTCGGTATTGTTGGCCTTTGCCTTTGTTTTCTTCCTAATGGCCGCGTGGTACATCCTTCGGCCGGTGCGGGATGCAATGGCGAGCGAATGGACCGATTCCGAGGTGAGCTTTCTCTGGAATATTAATTTCTTTGTGAGCGCTATTGCCGTTGCTATCTATGGCTTTGCTGTTTCAAAGATCAGCTTTAAGTATCTTGTTCCCGGCGTATATGCTTTTTTTGCAGTGTCCTTCGTGGCTTTCTATTTCGGTGTTAGCGGCGTCGAAGACCGGGTTCTGATAGATAAGCTTTTTTACGTATGGGTTAGCGTCTTCAGTTTGTTTCATATCTCTGTATTCTGGAGTTTTATGTCAGACCTGTTCACGAAGGAGCAGTCGAGTCGCTTGTTCGCATTTATAGCGGCAGGATCAAGCGCCGGGGCTCTGGTAGGACCGCTTATTCCAGCATTATTTGCCGACAATTTGGGCACCGACACGTTGCTGCTTATTGCTTCGCTAGTGCTTATTATCCCTATCGGTATCGTGTTGTATCTTGAACGGCTCAAGGTCACCGATCTGCACAATGAACTGGTGAACGCTGATCTTAGTGCGGCAAAAATTGGTGGCAACCCATTTGCCGGCTTCAAGATGTTTTTGACAAATCCCTATTTGTTGGCAATCGGTGCGTTCATTCTGCTGTACACCACAGTCGGTTCTTTCGTGTACTTCGAGCAGAAGAATCTGTTGGCGCAGTATTTAGAAACTCGTGACGAACGTACGGCAGTTCTTGCAATGGTTGACTGGGTCGTAAATATACTGACTTTTGCAATCGGTATGTTCGCTACTAGTCGGATCATTGAGCGGGCTGGTATGGCCGTTACTTTGGCTTTGGTCCCATTTTTTATCGCTGCAGCTTTGTTGGTCCTTGCATTTGCACCGATGTTGATTGTGGTGCTGGCACTGCAGGTTGCGCGTCGGGCGGGCAACTACGCTATTACCCGTCCAGCACGCGAGATGTTGTTTACCAACGTAGATCGTGAAACTCGCTTTAAAGCGAAGCCGGTAATAGATATTGTGGTCTATCGCGGTGGTGATGCTCTCAGTGGCATGGCGTTTGCTGGTTTAACGGAAGGCGTTGGCCTTGGTCTCGCAGCCATGGCAGCCGTTGGCGCAGGTATTGCGGCCGTCTGGGGCGCTTTTGGGCTCTACTTGGGTCGGATGTTCGGGCGTGCAGATGCAAAGCATAACGAAGTAGCAGACTGATCAAGCTTTTTTCTAGGTTTAGGCAATAAAAATAAAAAAAAGGGTGGCATAGCGCCACCCTTTTTTGTTTCTGAACTGTTTGTTTCTGAACTGTTTGTTTCTGAACTGTTTGTTTCTGAGTTGCTGCTTGCTCAGGTTTTCTGCAGTAATTTGATGTCTTCCAGCACCTCGACCGAGTGGCTTTGGGCATTGACCTTCTTATAGTGCTTCACAACTTTTCCATCTGGTCCGATAATGAATGATTCTCGTTTAGCCATTTCGAATCCAACAATCTTTGAGTAAACACCGTAGTTTTTTGCCGCGGACTTTTCGGAGTCAGCAAGAATAGCGAAGGGTAGGCTGTACTTCTCTGCAAACTCGGCATGCGAGCTAACATCATCCAGGCTTACGCCAATAACAACTGTATTGAGCTCGTCAAAGGCAAAAATATTGTCGCGGAATCCACAAGCCTCTTTAGTACAGCCGGGTGTGTCATCTTTTGGGTAGAAATACAACGCGACCCACTGACCACGATACTGATCTAGCGTATGCCATTCACCATTCTGGTCCTGAAGCCTGAAATCCGGCGCAGTTTGACCCTCTTCAAGTGCTATCGCTGAGAGTGAGATACCCAAAATAAGGCATAAACCAGCTGAGAATTTCTTAATGAGTCCAGTCATTTGTATTTCCTGAATATTGCTGTAGTAAGAGAGCATTCGATGAAAGGAGGTTAGCAGATGCACCTTGCTGCAGGGCAGGTTACTATTCTGCAATGAAATTTGATGAAGAGGCTCCGGTCAGCATTCACACTCTGCCCAAGAAGGTCGGCTTGGTGTTGCCAGGAGGTGGCGCGCGCGGCGCGTATCAGGTTGGCGTATTGAAGGCATTGGCTGAGCTTATGCCAAAGCGTTCGTCTAATCCTTTTTCTGTGATTAGCGGTACTTCCGCGGGGGCGATCAATTCGGTCGTGCTTGCCAGTCGCGCAAAGCTGTTTAAAACTGCCGTGGCAGACATGGAGTTGGTGTGGAGCCATTTTCATTCTGCGCAGGTATTTAAATCGGATGCGTGGACCATGTTTAGTAGCAGTGTTCGTTGGCTGGCAGCTATTGTAACCGGAGGTTTGCTGGTTAAGCCGCCCCGTTCGTTGCTGGATAATTCGCCTTTGCGTGAGTTGTTGCAGCAAAACGTCCGGATGGAGAATATCCAGCGGTCCTTAGATAAGGGCTATCTTGATGCTATTGCAGTAACGGCTGCGGGTTACGATTCGGCACGTTCGTTTACGTTTTTCCAGGCTAAGGAAGATGTGATTTCCTGGGATAGGGTCCGGCGCAAGGGTCGACCGCGTGATATTACTCTTGATCATTTGATGGCGAGTGTTGCCGTACCTATGGTTTTCCCGCCTGTCCGAATCGGCGACGAGTTTTTTGGTGACGGCGCTATGCGTCAGGCAACTCCTTTGTCACCTGCTATCCGCCTAGGTGCAGAGCGTATTCTCGTCATCGGTGTGCGGAATGAAGTCGAAGACCCGGTAGGTCTCACTCAACCGAGATCGCCGAGCCTGGGGCGCATCGCAGGTTATATGCTGGATGCTTTGTTTATGGATGGCTTGGCCTCTGATTTGGAACGATTAACCCGACTCAATACTATTATCGATAATGTTCCGAAAAAAATTGTCGAAAATGAGGGGGAGCGTCTGCGGTTTATTGAGGCTTTCGTGATATTGCCCAGTGAGGATGTTCGCGAGCTAGCAGGTCGGCATATGCATGAGCTTCCATGGCCTGTGCGGCTGCTGCTTAGGGGCATCGGGGCAATGAACAAGGGCGGCCGTCAGCTTCTAAGTTATTTGTTATTTGAATCCGGCTTTACCCGGGCGCTAATCGATCTTGGTTATCGCGATGCTATGGAGCATAAAGATGAGCTGATGGCATTTATGAGGGGCGATGATATGGGCTCGGAATCTGGAATCAGCGGTTGGGAAGACCTCGAACAGGAATATACCCAGACGATGAATAAGGGCGATATTAATCTTAAGTAAGAAAGATTGTGCCCAGGCCTAGAAATGCAACGAAGCCAATGACGTCCGTTATCGTTGTCAGTACAACGCCACCCGCAAGCGCCGGATCAATCTTCATTTTTCGTAATACCAATGGGATCATAAAGCCGGCAAATGCGGCGGCAAGTAAGTTGATAGACAAGGCCGCAGCAATGATTGCACCCACCTTCCAGCTCGCGAAGAATATCACCGTGACGATTGCGACCACTGCCGCCCAAATTAAACCGTTCAAGATCGCAACGGATAATTCTTTCATTAATAACCAGCGTTGATTGGAATCACGGACACGGCCAAGTGCCATGCCTCGAATCATTAGCGTCAGCGTCTGAGTGCCTGCGATACCGCCCATGCTCGCAACGATAGGCATTAGTACAGCAAGGATAACGACCTTCTCGAGAGTTGGCTGAAAAAAACTAACAACGGTTGCCGCGAGAAATGCAGTCGCGAGATTCACGCCTAGCCAGATTGCACGACGTTGCGAGCTACTCACAACAGGGGCAAACATGTCATCGTCTTCATCGAGTCCGGCCATGACTAAAATATCATGGTCTGCCTGTTCCTGAATCACGTCGACAACGTCATCAATGGTGATTTGCCCAAGCAGCATACCGTTATCGTCGATAACTGCCGCTGTGACCATATCCAGATCCTGGAAGTTTTTGGCAACTTCATTTTCCGAGGCAGCAACATTAATTGCCTGAGCCTCCGAATCGTGTAATTCACTAATGGTACTTTGTGGGTCGCTGGTGACGAGTCGCGATAGCAGCACCGTTCCCTGGTAGCGATTACCCGCATCAACGACAAAAATACCGGTGGTATTGTCAGGAAGTTTTCCAAGCATTCTTAGATAGCGCATGACAACATCGACCGACACATCGGGCCGCACGGTGAGGACGTTGGGATTCATCAGACCGCCGGCACTGTCTTCCGGCCAGGCCATGACTGATTCAAGACGTTGTCGATCGCTGAGGCTAAGCGCCCGCACAATCTCGTCAGTTACATCCTGTGGCAGGTCTGCCACCAGATCAGCAAGATCGTCGAGTTCCATGCCTTCGGTTGCTGCAACAACCTCTTCTGTCGGCATGTCTTCCAGAAGGCCGGCACGAACCTCATCATTCAGTTCGACAAGAACATCGCCTTCGTCATCCGGGTTGGTCAGATCCCAGATGTCTTTGCGTTTTGCGGGAGGCAGCGATTCAATCAGCAGCGCGACTTCCGAAGAGTGCAGATCTCCGACTATTTTCGCGATTTCCTCAGGTGTGCCTTGGCCAATGGCAGCGCTGAGTTCGTCTAGCTCCAGTTTGCTTTGGTTGTTTGTGTCCATCAGCTTACCCGCGGCGCGATTTTGCCCGTATTGCGAATGCTCATCATCTATAACTTCATGACTAGCAACAATATCCGTTTAACCACCGGAGGGCTGTATCTGTGTATTTGTGTGCAGCGAGAGTGTAGCGGGGAATGCAGCAAAGTACGAATTTGCCATATTTCCAGAAGGTGTTTAGTCGCCGGAATGAGGCAGTGTCGTCTGCAGTTCTATATGCCGGCTAAGAATATGCCGGTAGTCCTCGCTTAATGCCGCTGTGATTTGCTCTACGAGATACACAGAGCGATGTTGGCCACCGGTACAACCAATCGCAACCGTCATGTAGTTGCGACGGGCCTCCATGAACTCGGGTATACGATGACGCAGAAAACCCAGAATATCCTGAATCATCCTCCGCACTAATTCATTAGGCTCAAGAAAGTCGATGACCTCCTGGTCGCGACCATTGAGGGGGCGTAAGGGCATTTCCCAGTAAGGGTTTGGAAGGCAGCGTACATCAAAAACAAAGTCGGCATCAGATGGTACGCCATGCTTATAGCCGAATGATTCGATAAGCAGTGAGATGTTATTTTCTTCCCTGTCGCCAACGCGCTCACGAATAACCTCGCGCAACTCATAAACGCTACTAAGCGTTGTGTCTATAACCAAATCAGAGGAGTTGGACACGGGGCTAAGGAGCTTGCGTTCACGTTCGATCGCCTCCTGCATGCTCATGCCATCATGACGCATTGGATGTTTGCGCCGTGTTTCGCGATAGCGTTTTAGCAACACATTCGTATCGGCATGTAGGTAGATAACTTCCGACGCAATGCCTTGTTCGCGCAGAGACCGGAAGAGCTCGGGTAGAGCACTGAGGTCGGCCGCCCTGTTACGGGCATCAATGCCGACCGCTAGGTTGTCATATGCCGGGTCCGCGTTCTCGATAAGTTGCGAGAGCATCGAACCCAGCAATGTGACAGGTACATTGTCGATGCAGTAGAAATCCAGATCTTCGAGCATGTGTAAAGCAACGCTTTTTCCTGATCCGGATAGTCCGCTGACAATGAGTACGCGCATTGTTAGGAAACATTGCGCTTTTGTGAGTCGCGAGCATGATGGTCAGTGATTTTTTCTTTATGCTTTCTGACCTGACGATCAAGTTTGTCAGCTAACGAATCTATAGCCGCGTACATGTTCGCTTCAACTGATTCGGCAAAAATCGTGGCACCGCTAACATGAATAGTTGCTTCTGCCTTATGGCGGAGCTTTTCTACGGTAAGGATGACTTGTACGTCGGTTACATTCTCGAAATGACGCTCAATACGGGTCAGTTTCTCTGCAACGTATTCGCGAAGGGCATCGGAAACTTCTACATGATGACCACTTATATTGAATTGCATATTCAACTCCTTTTTTAGTTTTATGTTCTATTCCACTATAGACCTATAAAAGCATAGGTATAAAGTATTAGTGTACTGCGCGCTTCTTTCGTTCACTGGATGATGGAATGTTCATTGCTTCCCTGTATTTCGCGACAGTTCGGCGCGCAATGTTGCTGCCATCTTCTGCAAGAAGATTGGCTATTTTGCTATCGCTTAAGGGTTTAGTGGGTGTCTCTTCTCCTACCAGACGCTTGATTCGGGCACGGATAGCTGTTGATGACTCGCCAGTACCATCTGCGGCGGTGAGTTGGCTGGAGAAGAAATACTTAAATTCGAAAACCCCCCGTGGTGTGTGCATGTACTTGCTGGTGGTGACGCGTGAAATGGTGGATTCGTGCATCTCAACAGCCTCAGCAATGTCCCGCAGAATCATGGGTTTCATTGCTGTCTCACCGTCCTCGAAAAAATCGACCTGACGTTGAACAATACACATCGCTACCTTTGTAAGAGTTTCGTTACGGATCTCGAGGCTGCGTATGAGCCAGCGGGCTTCCTGCAACTGTGAGCGCAAGGCGCTGTGAGAATCACCACCACCTAATGCGCTCGCATAGGTTTGATTAATGGTGAGTTTGGGTGAAGTGCTGCGGTTGACATCGACAACCCAGTGGCCGTCCTGTTTGCGAACATATACATCGGGAATAATGTACTCGGCGGTGTCCTTAGAGATGGCCGAGCCGGGTTTCGGGTGGCAGGCCCGGATCAAACCAAGTGCTGCTTCCAGCTCTGATTCTGAGACGCTCATATTGCGCCGTAGTATAGCCAGCTCGTTGTCGGCGACTAGTTCAAGCGAATTCGCCGCAATTTTTAGTGCGACTTGCAGACCGGGTTCATCGCTATTGATTTGCTTCAGCTGCAGACAAATACATTCGGCAAGGTCCCGTGCACCAACCCCAACGGGATCAAGTGCCTGAAGCTTAATTAGTGCTACATCTATTTCCTGTGGGCGAAATTCAGGCTCTTTCGGCAGGGTTCTGCTGATATTGTCCAGCGAGTCTGTCAGATAGCCATCATCATTGATGTAATCAACCAATGCCTGAGCAATAACAACTTCACGTGGACTGAAGTGCTCCATCTCAATTTGCCAGAGCAAATGTTCTTTTAAGGTTTCAGATTCCTGATCAGCATAATCACGCTGAAAGTCATCGCCACTTGGGGCGCTGCTGCCACTGCCGGAATCGTCCCAGGTACTGCTATCAAATTCTTCGCCTTCCAGAACTTCAGACGGGGTTTCTTCAGGGGGATTTTCGGGATTGTCGCTGCTAGCAGGTTCCTCCTGTTCAAGCATGACATTTGATTCAAGAGCCTCCTGAATCTGAGTGTTTAGCTCCATCACCGGCATCTGCAGCAGACGAATTGCCTGCTGGAGCTGTGGGGTCATGGTGAGTTGCTGACCCAGTTTCAGCTGCAGTGAGAGTTTGGCCATCTATTTAGTGCTTAGTCCTGATTGGTATAAAAATTTTTGCGTGTTTCTCCGAATATATTCTTATTATGAGCCCGTGAAACGCTGCGGGATAGTATCTACGTCAAAGTTTGAAGTCTTCGCCCAGATAAACTGCCTGAACTTGTTCGTTTGCGACAATTTCTTCGCCGGTGCCGCAGGCAATGACTGATCCGGCCGCAAGAACGTAGGCTCGGTCACAGATGCCGAGTGTTTCGCGAACACTGTGGTCCGTTATGAGCACGCCGATGTCACGCTTGACCAGGTGCCTGATAATGCGCTGTATATCCAGCACGGTAATGGGGTCAACGCCGGCAAAAGGTTCATCCAACAGCACGAATCGGGGTTCTGCGGCTAGTGCCCGGGCAATTTCAACGCGTCGCCGTTCACCGCCTGAGAGGGCAATACCCACGCTATTTCTGATGTGAG
>CBDTTT010000013.1:0-12824 GCA_965363345.1 uncultured Chromatiales bacterium | reverse complement strand
TCGTAATAACCCACCGGGTTTGAATGCCGACCAATAGTTTGTTCGGCATCAGGATGGAAGACACCTTCAATAACAAATTCAGCGCTTGCAGGAACTTCGAGATCGACGGTATTACATTTAACCAATTCAACAGGTTCGCCTTTCAAACCACCGGCAAAATTGTATTCATCGGCACCAAAGGGCACACCGGTAGCTGCGGCCAAATGAACAACAGGATCAACCTGACATGCGATGGCAATCTCAAGAGGCTTGCCCATAGCCTTCGCTTTTGCCAGATGCAAACCAATATGGCTCATTGGCGGGTTCCAGAAACAGAATACAGATAACTGCTTCTTCTGCTCCTCTTCTGTATATGAACCACCGGTAGGATGTTCGGCACCTGTGAACTGAGTTAAGCGGTACCAGCCTACGTTGCGCTCACCTGTTTCCGGATCTTTAGTGACAACCACGCCGCCGGTTATATAAGAGGCCTGCTCCTTACCAAACCAAACCAAAGGCAACTGCTTAGACAAATCGATATCAGCTTCTTCAATAACGACTTCTTTACAGGGGGCATTCGCCGCATCAACGATTTTAGGCTCATGCCACTTAGATACGTCACCCAAAGTTCCGGCATGTTTAAGTTTTGCAGCCAGCGGATCAATCTCATCGATGGTCATCGCGGTGCGCTCGCGGGTACCGAATACATTAAACATGACGGGGTGCTGCGGAGTGTTGTAGCCCTTCAGGTTGTTCAGCATTAAGGCCGGACCATCCTGCTCACAGACCAAACGCATGAGCGCCTGCATCTCGTTTTCTTCGCCAATCTCACAGTTAAGCTCAACATCAACCTGCTTCAACTGACCCTGACTATCCAAATGAGCCAGAAACTCACGCATATCCTTAAAAGGCATGTTTTTCACTCCGAAAATACTTGTTAGTAAGCTGCGCCTTCTGCGCAATGCCGGTCACCATATCAAAAAACCGACGTCGACCCTATGGTTTCAATGGTTTTCGGCGCTGTGGTGTCCATTACCTCTATTATAGAGCTAGCCGATCAGACACTTGCGCCGACGCAGTAAATACCGAAGGGACCAAGATTTGACTCAAAAAACTAAGGCATAAACAGCAAAAAACCGCTAAAGTGCGCCACCTGAATGACGCGTTAAGGCGTCTAAACATAATGAATCAGCAGATTTCAGATACACGATATTTAAGGAAGGACACATGGCTGACAACGAACGTAAAGTGGCGATTGTCACTGGCTCCGCAACCGGAGTAGGTGCTGCCGCAGCAATCATGCTGGCAGAAAAGGGCTGCAACGTAGTAATTAACTACACCCGCAGTAAAGACGAAGCAGAAGCAACTGCTGAAGAATGTCGCAGCCACGGTGTTGAGGCTATCGCATTTCAGGCCGATGTTTCAGAAGATGACGATTGTCGAGCCATGGCAAAGGCTGCCGTCGATAAATGGGGTCGTATCGATTTCCTGATCAATAACGCAGCCCGCACCAAGTTTAACCCGTTCCCGCAAATGGATGGCGTTAACAAGCAAGACTTTCTTGATATCTATGCCGTAAACGTTGTCGGTCCTTATCAAATGATTCGTGCCGTTGAGCCGATCATGCGAAAAACCGGTGGCGCAGTTGTTAATGATTCATCTATCGGCGGTGTAACCGGTATCGCTTCATCAATTCCATATGCGGCATCTAAAGCTGCGCTGAATCTGATGACCAAATCTCTGGCTCACGTACTCGGCCCTGAAATCAGGATTAACACCGTTGTTCCCGGCATGATTCAGACCCGCTGGCTTAAAGGTGGTCTGGGTGATGAGCAATATGAAGCGATGCTTGAAGCAACAGCCCAAAGTCTGCCGCTGAAGAAAGTGGCGACCGCTGAAGAAGTGGCCGAAGTGCTGGTTTGGTTCCTGTTCGGTGCCAGCGTGGTAACCGGCGAAACACTGATTGTGGATAGCGGCATGCATCTTGGCCCGTTCCCACCGTATGCGTCAGGTGAACCGCAGTAAGTCGTTTATAAAGTCCAATAAAAAAGCCCGCTAGCTGCGGGCTTTTTTATTGTCTGTAGTTCTGTATAGAAACGCCCTAAAACTCGAATTCTTCACGATGACCGAAGCCCTGCGCGTTATCAATAAAGCGAAGCCATTCAGGCTTAATGCAATAGAAATTTGCAGCCTTTAAACGCTTGGCGATGGTTTCTTCATGCTCGCCGCTGGGCTTCGCATAGAGTTGATCAATCTGAGGAAACTTCTTTAAGTACAGCACGAGTGCTTTGGCACGCTGCATGCCGTCGACTACAGACACCCTGCCCTTCACCTGCACACCATGCACATCGTTCCAGTTGTCGCAATCGGGATTAATGGTTGCAGCAACCTTGTCATTCGCTGCCATATCACGCCCGTGATGCGTGCGGTGGTCGGAAACGAAATACAGATTTAAATCAGCATCGCTGGCAAAAAATACCGTAGCTGCCCAGGGTTCATCGTTCTGGCTAGTAGCAAGTGTGAGCGTGCTGTACTGCTGCAAGTATTTTTGTACCCGGGCTTTATCGTCTTTGTTCACGCTTATGCCTTCGGCCGGCCGCCGGCCCAGCGCTTCACAATTTCATTGTCGATATCGAACAAATCAAGCACGCGCCCAACCGTGTGATTGATCTGGTCATCGATCGTTTTTGGCAGATTGTAGAAAGCTGGCATTGGTGGCGAAATGATCGCACCCATTAATGCTGCCTCATGCATCAATTTAGTATGGCCAACATGCAGTGGCGCCTCACGGGGCATGATCACCAACTTACGACGCTCCTTAAGCACCACATCGGCTGCACGCACAAGGAGAGTATCCGCATAAGAGTTCACGATACCGGACAGGGTTTTCATCGTAGCCGGAGCCACTACCATTCCAGCAGTTTTAAATGAACCGCTGGAAATAGTTGCCGCCAGATTCTGATCGCTGTGCACTTCATCAGCCAAAGCCTCTACATCATCGAGCTTCCAATCCGTTTCGAGCTTAATGTTTAGCTTGCCGCCATTACTGATAACCAAATGTGTTTCTACATCCGGTATTCCTCGCAGCATCTCCAGCATACGAATCCCGTAGATCACGCCGCTGGCACCCGAGATACCCACAATCAAACGCATGAAAACTTCCTTTTTGGCCAAGTACAGTTCATAAGTTCATTAGAAACCAAGGACCACAGCGCTGCAAGCAAACACTTGGTCTATCGGCACAAAATATCCGCTATATGGTTCCGAAACCCGCCAAATAGTGCCGCAGGGCAAAGAATCTCTTAATTATGTGAACCATTTCACAAACTTCTATGCCCGTTCGGGACTATATTTCATGAAGGCTTAGACTAAGCTATGGAAATAGTCTCAAAAGGAGACAGATAGAACTGATCCCATGTCATTAGTAGATAAACTCAAATCGTTGTTTGGCAAGACAGAACCGGGTCCGATCATTCCGGTAGATATGCCGCGCCCGACATCTTTAGCTGATCGACGTAAACAAGGTCTGAACCTGAGTGTCGACCCGGGTTTGAAAGATGCGCAATCAAATCAAGACATTCATGGGTTCAAGAAACGCAGCGATGATCCCTATGCAACCGCTGCCTGGGAAGTCGACCCCACCTCTGGTCGACGCCGCCTGAAACAGGTCAACCCTGGCGACTCGAACAAGGATAAAGGCGTAGACAACCCCTACGACACCTCCAGCAATCTCGATCCCTGGAAGCGCACCGACTAATCGCGGCAACATGCGCTAAAACCTATTTTTTTTTGCGCAAACTGATCGCAAAATTGCGCGGTCGCATTAGATAGCCTCAATCCGATTCTTAATAGGCCAGTCCAACAAACCTTTTACTGACCGGCAACCCTTTCAAATACTGTGTTTTTTCAACCTAGCAGCGCCACTCTGGTCTGTACTAGGTACAAATACCTGTGCAATATGCAGCATGATAAGCAGAAAATAACTATCAATTAGGGGCAACTGGAAACAGTCGCCCCCTACTTTTGTCGACCAAAACACAAAAACCCTGTAGTGGAGTGCTTCATGGACAAGTCCCAGAGCTATAACGATACTGTGGTTCGCCAATTTGCCGTCATGACGGTGGTTTGGGGAATCGTAGGCATGCTCGTCGGCGTAATACTCGCCGCCCAATTGCTGTGGCCAGCATTGAACTTTGATATACCCTGGCTCACATTTAGTCGCCTCAGACCTTTGCACACAAATGCCGTGATTTTTGCATTTGGTGGTTCAGCCCTTTTCGCTACTTCCTACTACATTGTGCAACGCACCTGTCACGTAAGGCTCTACGCCGAAAAACTGGCTGCATTCACCTTCTGGGGTTGGCAAACCGTGATTGTGGCGGCAGCAATCACCTTGCCACTCGGCATTACAACCAGTAAAGAATACGCAGAACTAGAATGGCCGATCGACATACTGATTGCAGTCGTTTGGGTGGTCTACGGCGTGGTGTTCTTTGGCACCATCATGAAGCGACGCGTTAAGCACATCTATGTAGCCAACTGGTTCTATGCTGCATTCATTATTACCGTAGCAATTCTGCACATCGTTAACTCGCTCGCTATTCCCGTAAGTATGTTCAAATCTTATTCGGTCTACTCTGGTGTTGTCGACGGCATGGTGCAGTGGTGGTATGGCCATAACGCAGTAGGCTTCTTCCTGACTGCCGGCTTCCTCGGAATGATGTACTACTTCATTCCGAAACAGGCAGGACGCCCCGTCTTCTCATATCGTTTGTCAGTAGTTCATTTTTGGGCCCTAATCTCAATCTATATGTGGGCAGGCCCTCACCATCTGCATTACACGACCCTGCCGGATTGGGCACAGTCATTGGGTGTGGTGTTCTCGCTGATCCTTCTGGCGCCCTCTTGGGGTGGCATGATCAACGGTATCATGACCCTTTCAGGTGCTTGGCATAAGCTCCGCACCGACCCGATCCTCAAGTTCATGATCGTGTCTCTTTCTTTCTATGGCATGTCGACCTTCGAAGGTCCGATGATGTCTATTAAGACTGTTAACGCACTGTCGCATTACACAGACTGGACAATTGGTCATGTGCATTCAGGCGCTTTAGGCTGGGTGGCGATGATCACCATCGGCTCTCTGTACTCACTGTTTCCTAAGCTTGTTGGCAAGGATTCCATGTACAGCATCAAACTGATTGATATCCACTTCTGGGCATCAACTATCGGGGTGGTTCTCTACATTGCTTCAATGTGGATCGCCGGTGTGATGCAGGGCCTGATGTGGCGTGCAGTTAATGAAGATGGCACGCTCACTTACACCTTCATCGAAAGCCTTATCGCAACCTATCCTTACTATGCAATCCGTCTCGCTGGCGGCTTGTTATTCCTGATCGGTATGTTGCTGATGGCTTATAACGTTTGGAAAACAATGGCAGCAGACGATGTAAAAATCGGCGTACCTGTCCTTGATCCGGCATAAGGAACTGCAAACATGAAATCACATGATTTTCTGGAAAAAAACATTGGTCTTATGGGCATCTTGGTTGCCGTTGTTGTTTCCTTTGGTGGCTTGGCGGAAATTGTTCCGCTCATGCTCTCACCAACCGGAAACGAACCTGCACCGGGCGTAGAGCCTTACACAGCGATCCAGCTTGAAGGCCGCGACGTCTATATCAGTGAAGGCTGTTACAACTGCCATTCACAGATGATTCGCCCCTTCCGTGCTGAAACCGAGCGCTATGGTCCTTACTCACTGGCAGGTGAAAGTGTGTATGACCATCCGTTCCAGTTCGGCTCAAAGCGCACCGGTCCTGATTTGGCTCGTGTTGGCGCACGTTATTCTGACGAATGGCATCGCATGCACTTGAACAATCCTCGCGACCTGGTTCCCGAATCCAATATGCCCGGCTACCCGTGGCTTGCTGAATCGGAAATCGATGCCGAGCTAACACCGGTAAAAATGTCGAGACTTCGCATGATTGGTGTTCCCTATTCCGATGAAGACATCGCAGGCGCATCTGCTGCGGTTGAAGGCAAGACGGAACAGGATGCACTAATCGCCTACCTGCAAGGCTTAGGCCTGGCAGTTAAAAGGGGTCAGTAACATGGATGTCGGAGTAATACGCGGGCTATACACGCTGCTGCTAATTATTGTCTTTATAGGCGTATGCCTATGGGCATATAGCGGTCGCCGTAAAGCCGACTTTGATGATGCTGCCAATCTTCCGTTGGAAGATGACGACATCATTAACGAACCCCGTTCTAAATCAAACTCATAGCAGGAATCTGACTCATGAGCACAGCAATGAGCATTTACGTCATGGCCCTGGTACTGATCAACGTGATCGGTTGCCTCTGGCTGTTGTCCTTAACCACCAAAAAACGGCCGAATGATCCAGCGGCTGATAGCACCACCCATCTATGGGATGGTGACTTGGAAGAGCTCAATAACCCATTGCCAAAATGGTGGTTGAATCTTTTCTATATCACAATTGTATTCGCCGTAATCTACCTAATCCTATATCCGGGATTCGGAAACCTCCCTGGCGTGCTCGGTTGGACACAGACCGGTGAGTACGATGCCGAAGTCGAAGCTGCAGAAGCACGCTACGGTGAAGTATTTGCACAACACCGCGATGCTTCTTACGATGAACTCGTAACCAACCCCGACGCACTGAAACTCGGCCGTAATCAGTTCGCGAATAACTGTGCAACTTGCCATGGTTCTGATGCCCGCGGTGCTAAAAGCTTTCCAAACCTAACTGACGATGAATGGTTATGGGGCGGCAGCGCACAAGCTGTTGAACAAAGCATTACATACGGCCGCATTGGCGCAATGCCGGCTCTCGGGCCTGCTCTCGGCGACAAAGGCGTAAATGACGTTATTGGCTATATCCGCAGCCTCGGTGGCCGCAAGATTGATTCAGCTCGTGCAGATGCGGGTAAACCCCTTTTCAACGCTATGTGTTCTTCGTGCCATGGTCAGGATGCCAAAGGTAATCAGGCTTTAGGCGCGCCCAACCTGACCGATGAGATTTGGTTGCACGGTGCCGGAGATCCGGATATGCGCGATGTCATTATGACTGGCCGTATTAATCAGATGCCTGCACATAAAGACCTCCTCGGTGAGGACCGCATCCGTGTGGTAACTGCTTATGTACTTAGTCTAAGTAAAGACTAAAATCGCTGCAACGCATAACGGAGAAGCATGGTGTCCGCAGAGAATGAACCAACGACTACCGAACTGGAAGAAGGGTTTGAGGAGATTTACCCTCTGAGCAAACCCTGGGGTCGTCAGGCCAGACAGATCGCTGCGATCATCTGGCCTGCATTTATCTCTGCGGCTTTTGCCACCATGCTATTTTTCGCTTTTGTGGACCCCGGGTTAATTGGCGAATCGATGACACCTGCACAAGACCTCGATCGCATGTCAGGCTACGCCCTCGGCTTCTTCTTTTTCTGGCTCATCACAATGGTGTCCAGCTCTATTTCTATTTTATTAATCCGCTCATACAACCGTCGCGTTGCGAGCAAGAAAGGAAGTAATCAGTCCGATGAATGACACTCCCACAGGAGCCGGACCGTCACTATACGAGAGCAAACAAAAGATTCACTACCGCGAGGTTAAAGGCATCTTTAGCCGCCTGCGAAAGCTGTCTGCAGTTACTCTCCTCGGTCTCTACTACGTCATTGCATGGCTACCATGGGATGATCGGCAAGCTGTCCTCTTTGATCTCCCCGCGCGCCGTTTTTACGTTTTTGGAATGACCTTCTGGCCACAGGATTTTGTGTTCCTAAGCTGGCTGCTGATTATTGCCGCACTATTGCTGTTCTTCGTTACGGCTCTTGCCGGACGAATCTGGTGCGGCTTTGCCTGTCCACAAACCGTTTGGACCGAAGCATTCGTATGGATTGAGAATCTTGTTGAAGGCACGGCGAACAAGCGTAAAAAGCTCGACAAAGGCCCGTGGACATCTGAAAAGATAATCAAAAAAACCACTAAACAGTTTCTCTGGCTTGCCCTTGCATTTCTTACCGGACTAACCTTTGTAGGCTATTTCACGCCTATTAGAGACCTTGCCGGCAGCTTCTTTGCGCTTGAAACCGGGCCCTGGGAAACCTTCTGGGTCCTGTTTTATGGTTTTGCCACCTATGGCAACGCTGCATTCCTGCGGGAGCAGGTCTGCAAATACATGTGCCCGTACGCCCGCTTCCAGAGTGCGATGTTTGATCGTGACACACTCATTATTTCCTACGATGAAAAGCGTGGTGACCCACGCGGCGGACGTCAGCGTGGTGCCACGAAAGAAGAAACCGGACTCGGTGACTGCATAAACTGCACCCTCTGTGTTCAGGTATGCCCCACCGGCATCGATATTCGTGACGGCCTGCAGTACGAGTGCATTGCCTGTGCCGCCTGCATTGATGCTTGCGACAGCGTTATGGACCAGGTCGGATACCCTAAAGGCCTTATCAAATACACCACTCAGCATGCTATAGATAGCGAAGAAACGCATGTGATTCGCCCACGTATGGCAGTCTATGCTGTATTGCTCACTATCATATGTGCAGGCTTTATCTTCGCAATAGCTTCACGCTCCGACTTGCACCTTGATGTCCTCAAAGATCGCAATGCTATGTATCGTCAGGTTAATGATGGCCGCATTGAAAATGTTTACACGCTCAAAGTACAGAACAAGTCCAACGAAGCAAAAAATATAGACCTTATTGTCACAGGTATGTCCGGACTAACTATCGATTCTGACCCTGCACAAATTAACGTTGCTGCCGGCGCACTTGAGTCGGTTGCTGTGCGGGTACAGGTTGATCCTTACACCACAGAGCCCGGTGGACATGATATTGAGTTCGCCATTCGCACTGCCGGCGGTGAAGATATTGAAGCCAGTCGTGATGCACGCTTCATGGTACCGCTCAATTAGGCACAATATTTGTGCCCCGGAAATAGCTATGAATAAGAACGAAAAGGAAGAAGTATGGTATCGCCAGTTCTGGGTGTGGTTCATTATGGTTCCGCCTGCAACAGCGATGATTGCTAGCTCTATCACCATCTGGCTATCCTTCACTAACGCGCCTGATCTGGTCGTGCCCGACTACGCCAAAATAGATCAGACTATTGCGCTGAACTTTCGCCTTAGTGAAACGGCAACCGATTTAGGCTTGCAGGCAAAAGTGCATCTCGATCAGCTTGATGGCAGCGACAATCGCTCTGTTAGCCTGCAGATCACACAAAATACAAATAACAGCGCTCTATCCGATCAGGTTCTATTGCGACTGGTTCACCCTACTCTTCCTAAGTTTGATCGCAGCGTATTGCTGGTAAAAGACGGCGAACGTTATCGCGGGGCAGTTGACCTGCCCGCTGCTAAGTACACCCTACAGATCGAAGATCTGGAAACCAGTTGGCGCCTCACAACCGAGATTACTAATCGCAGCACTACCGTAGTAATCGGTCAGCCTTAAATAACATATGAACACAAACCGTAACTGGGCTTAGGCCAATTTCCGGAACTCTATTGTTAGACTAATTTTCGCGAGCAAAATCCCTTGCTGTGTTTTCATTGCAACTCAAAAATTCACGCTAACTCGGCTAGCGATGCACCAGCGACTGTTCTGTTTGACGGTGCGCAGCAGGCCTGCTGCTGCGTCCAATGTGCTGAAATTGCACAAGGCATCATTGATAAGGAACTTGGTGAGTTTTATCGCCACCGGGTGGCTGACACCCGCGGTGAACATGACGCCAATAAGAGTGACTTAAACTGGGAGAGCTTTGAGCGCCCTGCAGTAATGCGTGAGTTCGTCAATGAAGAGGCTGATGGCACACGCTGCGCACAGCTATTAATACAAGGCGTTCATTGCGGCGCCTGCACCTGGCTAATCGAACGCGCACTATCCGGCCAACCTGGCATTAAATCAATACAGGTAAATCCGGTTACCACGCGGGCCAGCCTGCGATGGAATCCAGAGCAAATAAAGTTATCGCACATCCTGCAAAGCATCGCTGCACTTGGGTATACGCCAGCACCATTCACTGAAGCTGCGACAGAAGCCGCCGGCACTCAGGAATATCGCCTGGGACTGCGCCGCCTACTTGTTGCAGGTCTGGGCATGATGCAGGTCATGAGCTATGCGGTCGCATTGTATTCTGGTGCACTCGAAGGAGTCTCCACAGAAATTGGTGAGTTTTTACGTCTGATAAGTCTGCTGGTTGCAACGCCTGTCGTGCTGTATTCCGGTGCTCCCTTCTTCAAAAATGCCTGGAATAATGTCCGCAGTCGGAGTGTTGGCATGGACGTTCCGGTTGCACTGGCCATTGCGGCCGCATACTGCGTAAGCGTCTGGAATACACTCATTGGCAGCGGCGAGGTCTACTTTGACTCTGCCACTATGTTTGTATTTTTCCTCTCCGCCACACGCTTTCTGGAAATGTCGGGTCGCCACAAAGCCATCAGTCTGACCGGAGCGCTGGCACGCCACCTGCCAAAAACGGCGATGCGAATTGTGGATGGTCAAGCAGAAATTGTCGGCGTGATGGAACTGGAACCGGGTGATAAAGTCCTTATCCAGCCCGGCCAAGCCTTTCCCGCCGATGGCAGTCTTGATGACGCCATGGCACATGTCGACGAATCATTGCTGACCGGCGAATCAGAACCCGTCAGCAAACAGCGCGATAGCATTGTCGTTGCTGGCAGCGTAAATCTTGAATCTGCGGTCCATATGCGGGTCGACAAAGTCGGTGCAGAAACTGTTCTCGCCGGTATTGGACGCATGGTGACCGAAGCACGCGAGCACAAACCCAAGCTCGTGCAGCTAGCCGACAAGGCGGGTGCATGGTTTGTTAGCGCAATGCTTATCATCGCGGGCATCACAGCCATAGTCTGGTACAACATTGATTCATCACGGGCGTTTGAAGTCACGCTTGCCGTGCTGGTAGTAACCTGTCCTTGCGCTTTGGCACTGGCCACTCCTGCAGCGTTTAGTGTTGCACTCTCAAAGCTAGCACGCGGCGGCTTGCTCTTAAGACGACCGGGTGCATTGCAATCATTAACCGAAGTAACGGAAGTCGTATTTGATAAAACAGGAACACTAACCAGCGGGCGATTCGATATCCAGAAGACCCATTGTTTTGCCAATATTGACCAGAAAGAGTCGCTCAGCATCGCCGCTCAACTCGAGCATTATTCAGAACATCCTATTGCACGTGCTTTCCCATTTGTAGCTGATGCTTCTGATGTTAGCGATGTCACTACCGTGCCTTCAGAAGGACTCGAAGGATACTATCAAGACACCGTTTTCCGAATAGGCACGGGACGTTTTGTTGCAGACCTGAGTAATACGGGTGCCGAAGAATATGCGCCAACTAAAGATGATATTAAGGTCGTTTTTCTTGGTTCGGCAGAGGGACTCGTAGCCCGTTTTGATATCGCCGAACATGTACGCGAAGAAGCAAAAGATACTGTCATCGAATTGCAGGCGCGTGGGTTGCACCTAACTGTTGCCAGCGGTGATCACATGAACCCGGTAAGCCGACTCGCTAAAGAGCTTGGCATTAATGCCTGGTATCCGGGATTGAAGGCCGAAGACAAACTAAAACTCGTGCGTCGTTTACAGCACTCCGGAGACACCGTGGCTGTAGTTGGTGACGGAATTAATGATTCACCAGTGCTTGCCGGCGCCGATGTGTCTATCGCAATGGGGGGTGGAACTTCGCTGGCCCAGCATTCGGCCGACTGCGTACTCATGAGCAATTCACTCAGCACTCTTGCGGAAGGCTTCCGGGTTGCAGAAGACACCATGAGTGTAGTCAAACAAAACCTGATATGGGCCGCATGCTACAACCTCACAGCAATACCGCTAGCCGCTATGGGCGTACTCGCCCCATGGATGGCAGCATTGGGCATGTCTCTCAGCTCGTTACTGGTAACGCTTAATGCCCTCCGCTTGGGCTGGGACAACAGTAAAACGGCGGTTTCTAAACAGCCTGCAAAGAAAACACCAGAAGAAGCGGCCGCACCGAAGAAGGCGTGCTGTGATGCAAAGAATACAGAAACGGGTAGTGCCCGATGAACATCATTTTTATATTAATACCCTTAGGTCTAGTTGTGCTAGCCGCAGGCGTATTTGCATTTTTCTGGGCGGTTCGCGCAGGACAGTTTGATGATCTGGACACTCCGGCCTGGAGTATCATACTGGATGACGATACAAAGCCACCCCCATCAAACGAAGCAGCAGAAGAAGACTCGAAAGACGAGTCCAAACCTTTGGACTAGGTATAGAAGTTTGTGCCTACAAGCTGCGACAAAAACAAAAGTTCACAAAGATTAAAGGCAGCTCTCACTGTGATTTACAGTGACTGGCTTGATTAACGGCGATCTGAACAGATGCCGGTATTTACGAGATTGCTGTGCCAACTATCAAAATCATACATGCAGCAGCGAATGCAGCAGACAATATCAAAAGTACGGCATATTTTCGTTTTATATGGAGCGTGATGAGAAACTCCTGAAGCAAGCACATTTAACTAATACTCCCGGTCACAGAGAGTAAATTAATCCTAGCAAGTCATGCTATGGATTAACATAATCAATTCTTGTGATATCAAACAGATACATCACCCAAGGCTTAACGACCATAGGTTCGTCCATCTAGAAATAGCCCAAATTCGATCTTTCGCATGCTGATACTATGCGTTTCAGAAGCCCCATAGCTATTCTCAGATACCGGAAAGCAATGCCAATGCTGCAGCAAATTAAGATGGTGACCTACTGCGTACAGAGCCTGCAAACCAATATTGATGCGTGGCAGCAGTATTTAGGTTATCGGAT
>CBDTTT010000012.1:0-12957 GCA_965363345.1 uncultured Chromatiales bacterium | reverse complement strand
CCCCAGTGGATTCTGAAGTGCCCCGCTACAACGATGCTGAAGACATGATGCTGAGTGCAGCAACATGGCGCCCGACAGCGGCTGAAACCCCTGAGTTTTTTGCGGGGTTTGTTGCACAGCCCCGGATCATCTCTGCAGATAATGCCTATATCGTCTATGACATGATGCGCGATGTAATAAAGCGCGGCACAGGGCGCGCAATCCGTGATTTGGGTCGCAACGATCTTGCTGGCAAAACAGGCACCACTAATGAAGGTAAAGACACCTGGTTCGCGGGGTTCAACAAAGATATAGCTGCCACGGTATGGGTTGGCTTTGATGTTCAAGGACGCTCGCTCGGTCGCAGCGAGACGGGTGGTAAAACCGCACTTCCCATGTGGAAAGGCTTTATTGGCGAAGTGCTGCGCACACAGCCCGAGGGTCCACTTCCTCAGCCTGAAAGCATAGTCACCGTGCGTATTTCATCAGTCACAGGCAAACTTGCGTCGTTTAATGATCCGGATAGCCGCTTCGAGATCTTCTCATCTGGCACCGAGCCTCGCAGAAACAGTTCGGGAAGTGGATCTGCCTCTATCGACAACGACGAGAGTGACATCTTTGAAGATGGTGATATATTCTAATCAGGCAGTATTTAAGGGTGCGTTAGCACACACTAATTAACTCGACAGGATGAGATTGTGAGCAGAAAGAATGCACACAAATCAAAGTATCGCGACGACAACCAAAGAACGCTTATCGCACAGGAAGCGGCCCGGGTTATTCATGAGCACGGGCTCACTGATTTTCGGGCGGCAAAATCTAAAGCTGCTGATAACCTCGGTCTCGGGCATCAAGGCTCTCTACCCAGCAACCACGAAATTGCTGAAGCCGTCGCAGAGCACGGGCGCATCTTTCGCGAAGAGCAGCACAACCAGCTACTGACGCTACAGCGCCAAATCGTAATTTATCTGATGCACAAGCTTGGCGCGTTTCGGCCACGTCTGGTGGGCGCTGTCTTAAGCGGCAACATCACCGAGCACTCGCCCATCGAATTACATGTATACAGTGACACTTCCGAAGCCGTTGGCATGATGCTCGATGCTCAGGGAGTCTTGTATCAATCGGGCGTGCGAAAGCACAGCATTCAGAGAGGCAAACCCGAAGAGTTTCCCTACTACCACTTCAATGAAGAAGATTGCCTGGTGCAGGCAACCGTATTTTCAGAACGCAGACAGCAACACGCGCCGCTGTGCCCGATAAACGGCAGGCCCATGCAGCGCGCTGGTTTGCGTGATGTTGAGTTGTTATTGACCGAGGCTGAAGCCAGCCCTATTGCCTAGCTAAGCTACTAGCCGCGAGTACCGATATCGTTGTAATCGCGTGGTCCTGAACCAGTGTACAACTGACGCGGACGACCAATACGAGTATCTGGATCTTCGATCATTTCCTGCCAGTGACTAACCCAACCTACCGCACGTGCAACCGCAAACATCACTGTAAACATTGATGATGGAATACCCAGTGCTTTGTAGATAATGCCGGAATAGAAATCGACATTCGGATACAGCTTACGCTCAACGAAGTACTCATCCTTCAGTGCAATCTCTTCCAACTGCAATGCCAAATCGAACAATGGGGTGTCAATCTGACCCAGGTTCTTAAGTACTTTGTGGCACATTTTACGAATGATCGTGGCGCGCGGATCATGGTTCTTATAAACACGATGACCAAAGCCCATAAGACGGAATGGATCGTTTTTGTCCTTAGCTTTAGCAACATACTTAGCGACATTCTCAACGGTGCCAATCTCTTCAAGCATACGCAGCACGGCTTCGTTAGCACCACCATGTGCAGGCCCCCACAACGCGGCAATGCCCGAAGCAATTGCAGAGTATGGGTTGGTACCAGAGCTACCGGCCAAACGGACAGTAGATGTTGAGCAGTTCTGCTCGTGATCAGCATGCAAAATAAGGAGCAAATCAATTGCTTCAGCAGCAATAGGATCAACTTCGTAGTCTTCGGCAGGAACACCAAAGAACATACGCAACAAGTTACTTGAGTAATCCAGAGAGTTGTCCGGATAAACGAACGGCTGACCCTGAGTGTGCTTGTGAGCAGCAGCTGCAATGGTAGGCAGCTTCGCAATAATGCGATGAGCAAAAATCTCACGATGGCGCGGAATATTGATATCGAGGCTATCGTGATAGAACGCAGACATTGAACTCACCACGCCACCGACCATCGCCATCGGATGTGCATCGTGATGGAAACCATTAAAGAACCGAAGCATCGATTCGTTAATCATTGTGTGAGTTGTAATTGAATGAGAGAAGCTTTCAAGCTGTGCAGCGGTTGGCAACTCGCCATGCAACAACAAATAACATACTTCGACATAGCTGCTCTTGTCAGCCAGTTGCTCTACCGGATAACCGCGGTACAACAAAATGCCTTGATCACCATCGATATATGTAATCGCGCTATCGCAACTTGCGGTAGAGCTAAAACCGGGATCAAAAGTAAAGATGTCCTGTTTGGCATATACAGGGCGGACATCGACGACATCAGGGCCGACCGTTCCGGACATTGATTGCAGCTCGAGTTCGTCGCCGGTTGAATTGTTACGCAGGGTATATGTCTTATCGCTCATGTCTTTTTTTATCCGTTACCTGTTGGTGCAGTCATCAGGCAGAGCCGGACTGCATCTTTTACTTCCGATATGTACTCTTCAGAGTGCTGCACCGATACTAAATCAGTGGCACGTATCAACGGCGTTAATGCCGCAGAACCCCGAACCAAGCCAGAGATCTTTGAAGAAAGCATCCCCGGAACAACTGTCCGGAATCAGTATATGCCGCGTATATGACCCAATTGTGACAGCGACCTGAAATTGGTGCTGTAACGCGAATCGTTTTTATGGCAGATACTTTCTGTTCAGCGCACGCCCTATACAAATATAAAACACCTATCACGCAAGGTTGCACGCAAGATGTAGGCAGCTTAAACAGAAACTTCGCAAAGCCATATAAGCAATATCAACGACAGCGGCTTTAGCTTTGCTCTTAACGGGCAGGCAAGCCTAGCCGCTAGAGCCAGCTATTATAGGCTATTCCGGAAGGGCTTGTACACGTTGGGCGGGTAGACCGCCCACCTTATGGAGCAAGAACGCTCCAAATAAGGCATTAACCCATGTTGTATTTCTTACGGAACTTATCAACACGACCGGCGGTATCTAGAATCTTCTGCTTGCCAGTATAGAACGGGTGGCATGCTGAACAGACTTCAACACTCAGGTCTTTTTTGAGTGTTGAGCGGGTGTCAAACGCGTTACCGCAACTGCAGGTAACTTTAATTTCGTTGTACTCAGGATGGATATCAGCTTTCATTGCGACATTCTCAGAATCTATTGCGGTGCCAGTGGATGACCCGCTTCTTTGTTCTTCACTTCAGGGCGCGGAAGGATAGCGAGTCGAAGGGCATCTGACAAGCCTCACAGATAGAAAACCGGAATAAAAACAATATTTAGGAAATAGCGGCATACCGATGAAGGTACTTTATCCACAAAATCTGTGGATAACTCTGTGGACTAAGTGGCTCGAAAGCTCCTAAGTCTGTGAAACCATTCAAAAAGCAACGAATTGGCTAAGAAATGAGCAGTATCGATTTATATATAAATATCAATATCTTATGCGTCTTTTTGCAAAGCAAAACTGAGCTGTTGTTGCATATCTGCATGAAATATCTAAAAACTGTGGCAACTGTGCATAAATAGACTCAGGATTTAGATCAAATTAAGAAAAAGGAACGTATTTCCGCATAAATCAGTGACTTAACTTAAGTTAAATTGACGCAGGACAACGCGAGCCCTGCCGAGCGCCTGAAGCGCGCAGCCTGCCCAAAATAGAACTACGGCAGAAACATGCCCTGCAAATCATCCAGAAACCTGGAACCCAGTTCGGTCGGCCGCCAATGGTCCGGCCCATCCTGCTCCATCAGGCCACGCTCCATTGCGGTCATGAGGAGGGGCGCCAGTTGCGCAAAAGATTCGCCACTGCGCCGTTCAAATGCTGACCGCGAAAAGCCGTCGGACAGGCGCAGGTTGTTCAACATGAACTCAAACAGGGCGTTCGCACCTTCGACCCTGCTGTGCATCGTCAGGTCGCGTGACACCGCTCCAGCATCGACATCCTGTTTAAGTGCGCCAACAAATCGTGCGGGCTTGGCGTGTTTGGCATAGCGCTGAATGCGCCCCTCGGCATCTGTCACTTTACCGTGCGCGCCGGCACCAACGCCCAAATAATCGCCATAACCCCAATAGTTAAGATTGTGCTGGCAACGTTTGCCAGGCTGGCCATAAGCCGACACCTCATAGTGCTGATACCCTGCCGCCAACAACCGGTGCTGGCAGGAATCGAGCATCTCCCAGCTGGCATCGGCATCCGGCAACCCCTCTGGAGGTCGCTTGCCGAAACGCGTACCTGGCTCCATGGTCAGGTGATAGTGAGAAATATGCTCAGGCTGCAGCGAAAGCGCCACATCCATATCTGCGACAGCCTCAGCCAGCGACTGCTCGGGCAGTGCATACATAAGATCAAGGTTAATGCTGTCAAAGCAGGCGTTGCGCGCTTCCGCATAGGCACTGTGCGCCGCGGCTGAATCATGCACCCGGCCAAGCACTTGCAGATGCTTGTCGGCAAAACTCTGCACACCCAACGACAAACGATTAATACCGGCAGCCCGGTAGGCCGCAAACGCAGAATGCTCGATAGCACCCGGGTTTGCCTCCATCGTAATTTCGGCATCGGGCTCAAGGCCGATCAAATCATCAGCAGCATCGAGCAATTTCTGCATCGATGGAGGAGCAAACAAACTAGGCGTGCCGCCCCCCATAAACACGGAACTGATCTGCCGGCCCTCAACCAATCGCGCATCCAGCCGCAGGTCATCAATCAATGCCTGCAAATAATCATCTTCGGGTAGCTCGCCCTGAAGCGGATGCGAATTAAAGTCGCAATACGGGCACTTTGTGACACACCAGGGGAAGTGAACATACAGAGCAAGCGGTATATTCGGAGGCTCAAGTTCCATAAATAAGCGCCATGAACTAGACCGCTGCGGCGTGCATCTTCACACACAGATCGCGCACCGCTTTGCCGCGATGGCTGCGGGCATTTTTCTCATCCGGCGACAACTCGGCCGATGCTTTTGCTGATGCCAGCACAGCGTCGGTAATTGCTTCACCGCTCGTTAGGCCCGTATCCACAAACAACGGGTCATAGCCAAAACCACCAATGCCACGTTCAGCAAAACCAATCGCGCCCTGCCAAACACCCTCGGCGATCAGCGGCTCCGGATCATCGGCAGCCCGCACATACACGACGACACAGCGAAAGCCGGCCGCGCGCTTTGCAGCTGCTACAGCCTGAAGGGAACTTAGAAGTTTCGCATTATTCTCTGCATCGCTGGCACCTTCACCAGCGTAGCGCGCCGAATACACGCCCGGTGCGCCGTCTAGTGCCGACACTTCAAGACCTGAGTCATCAGCAATAGCCGGCAAGCCCGATTGCTCGGAGGCAAAACGAGCTTTTAGCAGAGCATTTTCGAGGAAGGTTGTACCGGTTTCATCGGCAGCTTCAAGATTCAGATCTGTTTGCAGAACGATCTCAAACTGACCGCCTAACATCTCATTAAATTCTTTTGCCTTACCGGGATTGCCGGTCGCCAACACCACGCGTTTTGCAGTATTCATTTACTGGGGTCCGGCAACTCTATTGCTGAGATCGCCAATTTTCTAACGCGGCATTCTGCGCGACCACAATCTCACCAATGCCTTTCTCTGCAAGCACCAACAACTGATCGAGTTCGCCACGCTGGAAAGCATGACCTTCGGCGGTGCCCTGAATCTCAATAAAGCCACCGGCCTCATTCATGACAACGTTCATGTCGGTTTCAGCATTAGAGTCTTCCGGATAATCCAGATCAAGCACGGGCATGCCGTCAAAGATACCTACAGAAATTGCCGCAACCTGGCCGAGCAACGGGTTCTGCTTAATCTGTTTCTTTGCCAACAATCGGTCTACTGCGATAGCCATAGCAAGCCAGGCGCCACATATTGAGGTGGTGCGGGTGCCGCCATCGGCCTGCAGCACGTCACAATCTAAAGTAATGGAATAACCATCCAAGGCCTCAAGATTAGCGGCAGCACGCAATGAGCGTCCGATTAGTCGTTGAATTTCGAGCGTACGGCCACCCTGCTTACCGGCAGTAGCCTCTCGCCGCACGCGGGTATGAGTAGAGCCCGGCAGCATGCCGTATTCAGCTGTAATCCAACCCTGTCCCTTGCCCTTCAAAAAGCGTGGCACACTCGCATCAACGCTGGCAGTGCAAAGCACCCGGGTATTGCCGAATTCGGCCAGCACAGAGCCGGAAGCGTTGGCTGTATAGTCAGTGGTCAGTTGCAAAGCCCGAAGTTCATCCGGCTGTCGTCCACTCGGTCGCGTGGCCATATCGTATTCCCCTAAATTATCGTTGGGTGGTATTCAAAGAAGATGTATGACGGGCACAGGGCAACGCCGCGCTCGTCGATAGCGCTAATGCTATATGTATTGGCTCAGGTGTGCGCGATAAAACGCAAAGCAGCGGCAGAGGTGTTGTCGCTGTGAGGAGATGTTGTCTTAACAGCCAGATCGCCCATTGCATCGAGAGAACCGGATAAAGCACCTTCAGATGCGGTGATTGCAGCCATTTCGAGCTCGCTCAGACCAGACCAGAAGCCATCAGAACAAACCAGCAACACATCGCCCGCGTGCAATTGTTTATAACGGGTAATACTCATGCCGGGTAATGCAGAATCGCCGCCAAGACAGCATTCAACAAAGTTGCGCATCGGATGGGTCGAAACTTCATCCTCGGTAATTAAGCCTTCCTGCAATAACACTTCCACATGACTATGGTCACGACTGCGTTCAAAAACGCTCTCAGTACGAAAGTGATAAATACGGCTATCGCCGACATGCGCCCAATAGGCATAGCCATCCTGCACCAGACACAAAGCACAGGTAGCACGTGGCCGCGCCTCTAATGAAATTTTGTCGCCCAAACCAACCAATGCTGCATGCGCGCGAGCGATGGCGTAATGCATAAAGCCTTGAGGATCAAAAACCGGCAACTCAGCTTTCTCAAACTCCTCTGTAATAACATCAACACCCATACAAGCCGCCTCGGCACCACCTGCATGGCCACCCATGCCATCCATGGCAACTAACAACGTGGCGTCGTCCTTGCGAATGACGGCAACGCGATCCTGATTTTCCTCGCGGTTACCAAGCAGACTTACGTGGGCTACATCAACGTCCAATTGTTGTTCCTTTATGGAATTACCGGCATGACACAAATCATGCACGCTTAATAGTTGGTTAGTTCTGTCTGGCTGCTTACAATAGGCTCAGAATTCAGAACAAGAATTCAGAACACTTGGAAGCCAACAGCAGTTTGAGCATTTTGCCACAAGCCAACGGGCTTTGAGCTAGCGACCAGTTCACACATCGCCGAGACCGGGTTCTTCCCGGCCACAGCAAACACCTAAGGCCAACACAGGCCTTTGCAAGGAAACACTATGATTAGCAGCATGACCGGGTTCGCCCGCGCAGACCTGGAACTCGAGTCGGGCATACTCATCTGGGAGATTCGCTCAGTCAATCATCGCTATTTGGAAGCTAACTTCCGGCTACCCGAGGGTTTCCGCGAGATTGAACCCGACCTGCGGGCACTTACCAGCAGCAAGCTTAACCGCGGCAAAGCAGATGCCTCGCTGTACTTTCAGGCATCCAACGAAAAAGCCCCGGAGTTGGAATTAAACACAGCACTTGCAGAACACCTTATAGGCCATAGCAAAACCATCGGCGCCATGATGGATGATGACGGCAAGGTCAATCCGCTGGCCATCCTGCGCTGGCCCGGAGTCCTTCGAGACAAGCCGGTTGATATGGAATCACTGCTGGAGCCAGCAACTGCCCTTCTATCCAGCGCTCTGGATGATCTTTGCACCAGTCGCGCCAGCGAAGGTCAGCGAATTGCCGAAATGCTCGAAGAACGACTGCAACAGATTCTCGATATTGCAGCTGCCGTGAAAGTACGCCTACCCGAGGTACTCGAAAGCTCTCGCGCCCGCATGAAAGAACGCGCCGCGGTGCTTGAGCAAAAAATGGACAACGACCGCTTAGAACAAGAGCTTTTGATTCTTGCACAAAAGCAGGATGTCGCTGAAGAATTAGATCGGCTCGAAGCACATGTCGCCGAGGTGCGCGAAGCACTGCACGGCGAACAACCCGTTGGTCGACGTCTCGATTTCATGATGCAGGAACTCAATCGCGAAGCGAACACACTCGGCTCCAAATCTGCCGATGCAGAAACCAGCAAACACGCGGTTGATCTGAAAGTGCTGATTGAGCAAATGCGGGAACAGGTGCAGAATGTTGAGTGATACTCACATGCCTACAGCCAACAGGAAGAACTCATGAATCGCATTACTACTTTGCTTGTTGCTCTTATTGCCATGCCTGCCGCTGTGTTCGCTGATGCAGCCAATGGCGACTTTCTCGGCTACACGCTGGGTGCCAACTACAATAGCAGCGCAAAGACTGTTCAGCAGGTGCGTACCAATGGCACGCTGGTTGTCCAAGCCGAGAATCCGATCAAGCCTGACGACATCGCCAGTGTTGCACTAATAGTTACGTCGGAGACCAAAACCATTGGTCACATTATTGGTTCACAATGGTTTGCGACAGAAGCCGAAGGTCGCGACTTTGCTCGTCGCTATGTGAATTTGTTGCATGCGAAGTATTCCGGCTGGGAATACGGGCGCGAAAAAATGGACAACAACCTGCGTATCAATGAGATTAATCTTGATGAGCAGCCGCACAATATTCGCTTCCGGCTAGATCAAGAATTGCACGATGGCCAAACCATGTGGCGTTTTTCAATGTCCTTAACCTGGTTGCCAACTTCAAAAGAATTCCAGGCATGGCAGAATATGGCGAGCAGTCAGCGCAACGAAGTTATTGTGGATGAACGCAAGCAAATGCTTGAGAACGCCGACCTCCGCGGTCTTTAAACCGGAATCGAATACCGCATGACTAGCAACACTACAGGACGCCTGTTCGTCATTTCTGCTCCCTCAGGTGCCGGCAAAACGACCCTGGTCAATAAGCTTATGGGCGCAGACAGTGGTCTGCGTTTTTCTGTGTCTTACACCACACGCAAGCAGCGACACAACGAAGTCGAAGGAGAGTCTTACCATTTCATCGGTAAAGATACTTTCAAGGACATGGTCGCCAGCGATGCCTTCTTAGAGCATGCGGAAGTCTTTGATAACTTCTACGGCACTCCCCGCAAAGAAGTGCAGGAACTGCTATCGGCAGGGCACAACGTCATTCTGGAAATCGACTGGCAGGGCGCCGAGCAGGTTCGCTCCAACATGCCCGACTGCGAAAGCATTTTTATTCTGCCCCCCTCGGTAACCGAACTGGAACAGCGTTTACGCGGGCGCGCCACCGATAGCAATGAGGTCATTGCGCGGCGCTTAGCCGATTCACTGGCTGATCTCACACATTGGACCGATTTTGACTACGCGGTAGTCAATGACCAGCTGGACCAGGCTGTAAATGCGCTGCAGACCATATTCGCCGGTGCGAACGAACAACAGAAAACATCATCCGACACGATAAAAGCCGCAGCAAAACAATTGCTTAACTAACATTGCCGGCGGCTCGGCCCTTGCAACTTAGCTGCTCTGGCTGTAATCTCCCCCGCCTCTCACAAAACCTACAGTTATAACGGAATAAAACCATGGCACGAATTACAGTTGAAGATTGCTTAGAGAACGTTGATAACCTCTTCGAGCTGGTCACCGTTGCCGCCAAGCGCGCTCGCCGCCTTGCCAATGGCGCAGAACCCATGGTTGAGTGGCAAAATGACAAGCCTACCGTTGTAGCATTGCGTGAAATCGCAGCAGGTATGGTCAATGCCGACATTCTTAATGAAGTCGATGAGCCTGAAGAGAATATCCTGGCTGTGCAGGATGCGGAAGAACTACTCGCAAATACTCCCATCCCTAAGCTCGATACCAAATACTAAACCAAACTGTTTCTAGTTTCGGCAGCTAACAGCAACGATTAATAGTCGCCCGCTGGTTCACAGCACAGTTACGTCCTATATACTCAGCTATCAGCGTCTGGTTCTCAGATACCGGACAGTGTTTGTTTGAACTTGAGCTTCGCATCCGACTCAGAATGCAAAGCGGAAAAACACGATGGAGTATGCAGCAACAATTAAGGGAGCCTTGCCGCGGGTGTTTCGCAACACTGGCTTCCGGCAGCTGTTGCTGAAAATTGATTACCTCCCCGCAGACCAACGCACAAGAATCACACAGGCCTTTGAGTTCGGTGCCAAAGCGCATTCCAGCCAGACACGGGCATCAGGTGAGCCTTACATTACTCATCCGGTAGCGGTCGCCTCGACACTGGCTGATCTCAAGATGGATTCCGACTGCCTGATCGCGGCACTGCTGCACGATGTGGTCGAAGACACCCCCGTCGAGCTAAGCGAAATCCAACAACTGTTTGGCGAGGACGTCGCCACTCTGGTTGATGGTGTCAGCAAACTCGACAAACTGAACTTCACCAATCGAACCGATGCTCAGGTCGAAAGCTTCCGCAAGATGATGCTGGCGATGATCGGCGATATACGGGTCATCCTCGTAAAGCTTGCCGACCGACTGCACAACATGCAGACACTCGAAGCCCTGCGGCCCGAGAAGCGTGCCCGCATCGGGCGTGAAACTTTAGAAATTTATGCCCCTATTGCAAACCGTCTGGGTATTAACACCCTTAAAAATGAACTCGAAGATCTGGGGTTTAAGAGCACTTACCCTTTTCGCGCTAAGGTTATTGAAAGCACGCTGAAGAAATCTCAGGGCAATCAGCGACAATTCGTCAGAAAAATTTCCGACAAACTGCGCTCAGCGTTACGCGACGCCGAAATACAGGCCAGCGTTTATGGCCGTCGCAAACATCTTTACAGCATCTACCGCAAAATGAAGGAGAAAAACCACTCCCTCAGCGAGATTGTGGATGTGTTTGGCTTCCGTCTCATCGTGGATGACGTGGATACCTGTTACCGCACATTGGGCATCGTGCATCAACTCTACAAGCCTATGCCCGGACGCTTTAAAGACTACATCGCTATTCCACGGGTAAACGGCTATCAGTCATTGCACACCACATTGTTCGGCCTCAATGGTATCCCCATCGAAGTTCAGATTCGTACCCGTGACATGGACCTGATTGCAGAAAGCGGTGTTGCTTCACACTGGCAATACAAGGCTGTGGATTCTTCTGTTATCTCGCCACAAGCACGTGCCAGAGAGTGGCTGAAGTCAATATCTGAAATGCAGTCTGCTGCGAGTTCTGAAGAGTTCATGGAGAACGTCAAAGTAGATTTGTTCCCCGACAAGGTCTACGTATTCACGCCCCGTGGTGACATTCTGCGCTTACCGCGCGGCTCCACCTGTGTTGATTTTGCTTACGCGGTACACACCGGTGTCGGCGATCATTGTGTCGCTGCAAAAATTGATCGTCGGCTCGTACCCTTACGAACTACAGTCAAGAACGGTCAAACCGTTGATATCATCACCTCGAAGCGGGCCCAGCCCAATGCGGTTTGGGTCAACTTTGTTGTCACCGCAAAAGCGCGTTACAGCATACGTCAGTACCTTAAAAACATGCGCCGCAACGAGGCAGTCGAACTCGGGCGACGCCTACTGAGTCAAGCACTCAGCAATTCAGATTCGTCGATGCGCAAAGTGAGTCGTGCGCGTATGAAGTCGATATTGCGTGAATTTGAATTACGAAAAACTGTAGAGCTATACGAACAGCTTGGCGTCGGTGAGCGTCTGGCGCCACTCGTTGCACAAATGTTGCTGCAAGATGATGACCGCGAGCAGAACCCGGATTCGCCGGCACCAACCAGTATTGCCGTGGCCGGAACTGAGGGCATGGTCGTGAGCTATGCCCGCTGCTGCCACCCGCTGCCAGGCGATCACGTTATGGGCTACATGAGTTCGGGCAGAGGCATCGTTATCCACCGCAGCAAATGCGGCAATCTTAGCCAGTACAGCAAACAGCCCAACAAGTGGATTCCGATGCACTGGTCGCAAGATATCGATCGCGATTTCTCAACCGAGATACGTGTTCAAGCAGAGCATAAGCCAGGTGTATTGGCCGAAGTTGCGGCACGTATCGCCAACACCAACTCCAACATTGAACAGGTCTCTATTGATGAGACCGAAAAAGACTTTGTAGAGCTGCGCTTTAACCTGCTGGTAAAAGACCGCACAAGTCTTGCCAAGGTAATACGCAAGATTCGCACCATGGCTAATGTACGCCGGGTCATTCGCAGCTGCGCTTAACTAGACGATGGCTGCACAAGTTAAGATAAGCCATCTTCTCGTATACACTAGTGATTCAACTTTGCCATTCGAATTTAAGCGGGGCTGTCGCAAATCAAACGGCCCGGTATATCGTACTTTTAGAACACCACTTTCAGGAACTGCAGAATGCCCAAGCAAGCTATTCACACTAACGATGCTCCTGCCGCTATCGGCGCGTACTCACAAGCGATTAAGGCTGGCGATACCGTTTATATCTCAGGCCAAATTCCGCTAGATCCTGCAACCGGCGAACTCATAAGCAATGATATTCGCGATCAGATTCATCAGGTTTTTAAGAATATGCGGGCGGTTGCCGCAGCTGCTGATGGCACACTGTCTGATGCCGTCAAAGTTACCGTATTCCTAACCGACCTGAGTAACTTCGCTGCGGTGAATGAAATTATGGCCGAGTATTTTCCGGAGCCTTTCCCTGCCCGTGCCGCTCTTGAGATTAGCGCCTTGCCGAAAGACTCAATGGTTGAAGCGGACGCCAT
>CBDTTT010000011.1:0-13666 GCA_965363345.1 uncultured Chromatiales bacterium | reverse complement strand
CAACCAAAATGGTGCGCCACTACGCTTAGTTGTGCCCTGGAAATACGGATTTAAAAGTATCAAATCTATCAATAGGATTACGTTTACCGAGAGGCAACCCGAAACATCCTGGAATGATGCTGCAGCATCCGAATATGGCTTCTACGCCAACGTAAACCCCGAAGTTAATCACCCGCGTTGGAGTCAGGCGCGGGAACGCCTTATCGGCGGTGGTCTGCTCGCCCCCAAGCAGGACACACTCATGTTCAACGGTTACGGTGAGGAAGTTGCTGAACTTTACGCCGGACTAGATTTACGAAAAAACTTCTAGACCAAATTTTCTAGACCAGTTCTTCTAGAGAACAACCCAAGTAAGACTCATTAGAGGATAGCCTCGCGGGCTTCTGCCACAATCAATGCCATGTCAGTAAGCCCTAGTAAAACGCAGATTCGCTACATTCTTAAGCCAGCAGTTTTCGCATTGGCTTTAGTGCCATTCACGCTACTGTTACTCAGAATATTCGACATCTATGGGGCAGGTCTCGGCGCCAACCCGATTGAATATGTACAAGACTATCTTGGCGCATGGGGCATACGTTTTATTCTAATCTCACTCGCGGTAACGCCTGCCTGCTGGCTCATTAAAAAACCCTGGCCATTGCGCCTGCGCCGTATGCTCGGGCTATTCGCTTTTTTCTATTGCTCGATGCATTTTCTGACATGGCTGATACTCGATCAAAGCTTTGATCTGAGCTCTATTATCGAAGACATCATAGAACGACCGTTTATTACTATTGGTTCACTCGCGCTACTATTGCTCATACCGCTGGCAGTAACCTCCACCAAAGGCTGGCAACGCCGGCTCGGTAAACGTTGGGTAACACTACACAAACTAATTTACCTCATCGCCATACTCGTTTGCTGGCATTACTACTGGCAGGTCAAACTCGATACCGTCGAGGCGCTCATCTATTGCCTGATACTAGCGACGCTTCTCGGCATACGGCTGTGGAAGCGCAAAGCAATCTAGCAAAAAAAACGCCCCGAAAACGAGGCGTTTTTTTACGACCTAAACAACGATCAGCGTTCAAAGATCAAAGATTGTAACCACGCTCTTCATGAAGAACGATATCCAGACCTTCAATCTCTTCATCTTCATCAACACGCAGACCAATAGTGACATCCAGCAGCTTCAGTAAAATGTAAGAAATGCCCCCACACCAAATAATGGTAGCGCCGATACCGATCATCTGAGTCACAAACTGCTGACCCATGGTCACGCCCTCATCGAGGCCTAAACCACCCAGGCTACTCGACAAAAATGCCGTCATGATCAAACCTAAAATACCGCCTACACCATGCACTGGCATAACATCGAGCGAGTCATCAATGCTCAGCACCCGCTTCACATACATCGTTGCCCAGAAGCAGACAACACCAGCCGCCAGGCCGATAACCAGCCCACCAGCAGGACCAATGAAGCCCGATGCAGGAGTGACGGAACCCAGACCTGCAACCATCCCTGTCACGATACCCAGCACACTCGGCTTACCGAAACGAATCCATTCCATACACATCCAGGCCAAACAACCGGCTGCCGCACCGAGGTGCGTGACCAGCATTGCCATACCAGCCGCACCATCAGCAGCCAATGCACTACCGGCGTTAAAGCCAAACCAGCCCACCCAAAGCATGCCAGCACCGGTAACAGTCATCGGCAGGTTGTGAGGCGGCATCGGAGTAGTAGGAAAGCCACGACGTTTGCCCAGCACGAGTGCAGCTACCAGAGCGGCAACACCGGCATTGATATGAACCACAGCACCACCGGCAAAGTCACGGAAGCCAAGGTCAGCTAACCAACCTCCACCCCACACCCAATAGGTGACTGGCACGTAGACCAACAATAACCAGGCCATACTAAACAACATCATTGCCGAAAAACGCATACGTTCGGCAAAGCCGCCGACAATCAATGCAGGTGTGACGATAGCGAAGGTCATCTGGAACATTACAAAAACACTTTCAGGCATCGTTCCGATTGCCGAATCGAGTGTCATGCCGTTAAGCATGACGCGGGAGAACCCGCCGATAAACTCACTACTGCCCTCAGTAAGCGCAAGACTATAGCCAACAGCAACCCAGAGAATAGATGCGACTGATGCAATCGCAAAACACTGCATCAGCACAGACAATACGTTCTTCGAACGCACCAAACCTGCATAAAATAATGCCAGGCCCGGCAGGGTCATAAACAGAACCAGTGCCGTGGCTGTAAGCATCCAGGCTGTATCGCCGGAGTTAATTTCATCTGCCAATACCACCCCGGGCACTAGTAGAAACAACAAGAATAGATGTCGCAAAAAACCGTTCCTCATTGAAAACCCCTTAGAGCGCGTTGTCGCCGGTCTCGCCGGTACGAATCCGCAATACCTGCTCAACAGGCGTTACAAAAATCTTACCGTCACCGACCTTTCCGGTACGCGCGGCATTAGTGATTGCTTCTAAGGCCTGCTCAACCATGTCATCCGCTACAGCGATTTCAATCTTAGATTTAGGGAGGAAATCAACGACGTATTCCGCACCACGATACAATTCTGTATGTCCGCGCTGACGTCCAAAGCCTTTCACTTCAGTTACTGTCATGCCGCTAACGCCGATATCGGACAATGCATTGCGCACATCGTCCAAACGGAATGGTTTAATAATTGCTGTCACAAGTTTCATGCATACCCCTCCTAGTGCAGGTTCATACGAATCTAAGCAGCCATGCCGCCTAGATCGTGAGCTCTCATTATTGCTGCTCCTGAATTGGGCAGCAGTCGATGAAGGCATTTTAGCCCATCAGCCATGCGCTGAGTTTTATATTTACGGAAAACAGAGAAGACTGCAGGTAGAATTCCCTACCCATAGATCTCACTAGCGGGTGCTTTACTGTCACCCCAAACACCCACAAGCGATTGTTATGGCAAGAAAATCTATTGATCTGGTATATGCCACTCCCGAGGAGTGGACCGCAACAGCACTATCGGATTTCGATCACTTCCTAATTGATCATGCGAACTGCGAGCGCAAAGCCAGCGCACTGGCGATGAGCTTTGTCGTGCGTTATCCCGACAAAGTAAAAATAATTCCAGAGCTCATCGACGTGGCAAAAGAAGAGCTGGAGCATTTCGACGAAACCTATCAACTCATGCGCTCCCGCGGATTGGAGCTCAGCAAAGATGAGCAGAACCCTTACGTCAACGAACTGCTCAAGCATGCACGCCATGGGCGCGACGAACGCTTTATCGATCGCATGCTGATTGCTTCAGTAGTTGAGTCACGCGGCGCGGAGCGCTTTGGCATGATTGCTCAAGCGCATCCTGAACAAGTATTCCGCAGCTTTTATGAGCGTCTCTACAAATGCGAGCTTAAACACGCCCATGTGTTTGCAAAAATGCTGCTTGAGTATGTCGACGAGGACACGGTGTATGACCGTCTCCACGAGATCAACACAATAGAAGCTGAGATAATCAAAAATCTACCCTGGCGAGCCGCATTGCACTAGGTCTCAGGGTTTTTGAATACCCAACGCCCGCATGCGATCAGTAAGTGTTGTTGGTCGCAAACCCAGTAAGTCAGCCGCACCCTCTTTACCCGATATACGCCAGCCCGCAAACTCCAGAGCATTGCGGATATTCTCTCTCTGATGCTGCTTCATCTCTTGCTCTGTAACAAAGGGGCGCTCCGGATACATTTCATCGGAGACCACCGACACCTCATCAGGTTCGCCGCCATCCTGAAAAGAAAGATCGAGTCGCAAATGTTCTCCCGGAGACAAAATTACCGCACGCTCAATCACATTCTTGAGTTCACGAACATTACCCGGCCAGCTATAGCGCATCAGAGCATTTGCCTGTGCGTTCGTTAACGAAGGTACTTCGCGACCGAACTCGCGACAAATCGTTTCGAGGAAGTGGACAGCCAACTGGATGACATCATCGCCGCGCTTGCGCAATGGGGGTACATGAATTGGAAATACACCAAGGCGATAGTAGAGATCCTCCCGAAAGCGCCCGGCTTCAACCTCCATACTCAAGTCCTTGTTGGTAGCAGCAACCACCCGGACATCGACATGACGCGTAACGTCTTCACCAACACGCTCAAACTCCCTCTCCTGAAGTACGCGTAGCAACTTACCCTGCAACGGCAAGGGAATCTCACCCACCTCATCGAGAAAAATCGTGCCGCCATCTGCCAATTGGAAACGGCCCACACGATCACGATACGCGCCGGTAAATGCACCCTTAACATGCCCGAAGAACTCCGATTCAAATAGTTCGGCCGGAATCGAAGCACAGTTCACTTTAACCAATGGCGCATCAGCACGACTGCTACGGGTATGGATTGCATGGGCAACCAACTCTTTACCTGTGCCGGTTTCACCGATAATCAAAGCACTCGCAGGAGTATCGGCCACAGCCTCAATACCCGCCAGCATAGAGGCAAGCGCTGGGCTTTGGCCAATAATGCGACCAAAATTCATCGAGACGCTCACCTCCTCACGGAGATAGTCACGCTCATTCTCAAGCTCGTCTTTCAAACGTGCTATCTCACCATAGGCTTCACGCAACTTTGCCTCGCCACGATTTCGTTCGGTAACGTCTTTGCTCGCGACCAACACGCTAAGAATGTGTCCGTCGCGATCGCGCTCGGTAGTAGCAGACATGAGCACATCTAGCGCGCCATCGTTACGGGTCATCATTTGACGAGGAACGTTATTGCTGTCACCTGCGTTAATAAGATTTTCGAGGCCATCACCAAGAACCGACTCTTGCGATTCGGGGGACATGAAATCAATGATCGAGCGACCAATAACCCGCTCGCGCTCATGACCAAGCTTCGTCAACCACCAATCACTCACATCCTTAATACAACCTTCCGCATCAATCGTGTGCAGCATTGCTGGTGTCGAATGATAAAGGTCGCGATAACGACGCTCCGCACGACTGCGGTTTGCCATTTCGACAAACACAAAAATCGAATAGACGTAACGATTCGTTTCATCAAAGTGCGCCGTTGCACGTGTCAGCAACTCAATAAAGGTTCCATCTTTACGCTGAAACTCGACGACGGCGAGATCAAGTTGCCCGGTGCGCCTGAAGGATGGCAGATGCTCTGTGCGAATCGTCTTGGCAGACTCAACCGTGGCTATGTCTTCAGGCGACTTACCAATCATCTCTTCGCGTGGGTAGCCAAGCCGCGCGACCCACTCATCACTCACATCCAGAAAGCGCCCACTGGAATCAAACAGTGCAGCTATAACAGGTAAATCGCGGAACAGCTCAATATTATTGTTTTGCCTATTCATAGGCCACACTATACACGGATTACCGTGACTTATATTCACGGTATATCGTAATTCACGGATTACCGTGAGATATGAGAAATAGTAACCTATTGATTTAAAAGGTAATTAAAAGTTGGCACGGTTTGTGCAATAAGTACATCAAGCGATACAAGTTGTGTTGCTGAAAATACTAAAGAAACAGGAAACGAAGATGAAAACTCAGGCTAACAGAATCGGCATCAACATCACGGCGTTTGCAGTAATCGTACTTGCGACTCTGGCCGGCTGTGCTTGCGAGTCAAACAGTCGCCCGGCGCAAAATACGGCCATTGTGGCACCTGCTGTTGACGTCTCCGTACCCAACTCAGGAGTGGCATCTCAGCAGATGCTGACCACGTCATTCCGTACGCAGGCCGATGCTGCTGCATTGGCGACCCGCAATGAGGTCAGCTTTGACCTGGCGGTGCGTATTCATACAAGAGAAAAAATGATGACGGTTGCCAACGCATGGCAAGCGCCATCAAATAAACAAGGTGAGCTGTTATAAGTTTTAGCGGCAACATAGCGCTCAAACACAGCAACCCTGAAAGCGTCGCGAATTAGTTCTTCCTTCTAGTTCGCTAGACGACGCCTTAATCGCACTGCCTATGCTCTCCCCCAGCATAGGTGCGATAAGGCAAGTGGCCGCAAGGCCGCACCCTGCGACTCGCCCCCATGAGAACGCAACCGGCCGGTCCGCCAAAAGCGGACTGGCCTTTTTTTTATCCAAATTCGGGAAGCGAAAGAACTAGGGGCAGCAAGCACAGCACCTAAGCTAATGACTACTCTTTGATACTAACCAGATTCTCATAAAAGAACTCCAGCGTCTTATCCCAAGCATCCGTGGCAGCCTCCTCGTCATACGACAGGCCACTCGGATTAGCGAAAGCATGTTTGCTCTCTTCGTAAACATAGATGTTGGCCTGCTTGCCTAGTTCGGCAAGTGCAACACGGAACTGATCAATGCTATTTCTGGGCACAATAGGATCATCGCCGGCAAACAAACCAAGGATCGGCATATTCAGTGTTGCTAAACGCTCCCGGTCGGTTTCAACACTACCGTAGTACATCACCATCGCATCGATATCATCCGGTAATGCCAACGCTGCTTGCAGTGACCAACGACCGCCCAAACACCAACCAATGACGCCGATCTTTGGCGCACCCGCAGCATCATTCAGATAGGCATAAGCTGCTTCGAGGTTAGCAATAGCAAAATCAGGTTCTTCCATCAGGCCTTGCATCAGCTTGACGGCCTGCTTTGGCGTCTCAGCAGTCTGCTCGCCATAAAGATCAACGGCTAGAGTGATGTAGCCCTCAGCAGCAAGTCGCTCACTGGTCGCTATAATATTGTCGTTCAATCCCCACCACTCATGAATAACAATCAGAGCAGGTAACGAACCCGTAGCATCGGCAGGAACCGAGAGGTACCCATGGATATTCTTGTTGTCGATTTCACCATAAGCGATGCGGCTGGTAATTACTTTGCTGACCGGCTCAGTACTCGCCATCGGACTGGGCACAGGAACATCGTCGGCATGCGTCTCCGCAGTAGCCTGCAGTTCCGCCTGATCGGCCGCCGTAGGTTGCGGCGACTCACTGCAAGCCCAGACTAACGAGCTCACTACTAGCAACAAAATGAAGCGAAAAGTTTTAATACACATATACCAACCCACATTAACCGGACTCAATACACCGGATTCTAAAAACGATACGGCAGAAACGAAAAAAGGCGACCGTAGTCACCTTTATAACGCAGCCAGAGCTGAACCGGAAGTGCAGCCCGGAATTGCAGCCTAGCGCATCCGTGACTGAATCTTCTTCAACATCTCACCGCCAGGGTTCAGTTTCTCATACGGGAGCTGCGACATAGCAACTTCAGAAGAACCTGCCAAGTCATGCATTTCAGGCTGGCTTTCATCGATATACAGCAAACCAGTGGTAATCTCACCAACGGCCTGACGCTCACGCAGATAAGCAGCGGCGACAGCTTTGTCGGTAGGGTCATAAACGCCATCGACCTTACGCAACACAATCTTACTGCCATCATGCAGTTCGACCGGCATTGCCTCACCATCGGCATACTGAGTTTTAATCTCAGTTGAAGGCGGCACAAAATCAGCCTGAATAGCTTTATGGAAATGCTGGCGTGAATACTCGTAGCTCTTAGTAGAGCCGACATGGTCGTTGAATGTCACACAAGGCGAAATAATATCGATCATGCCAAAGCCGTTGTGCATCAAACCAGCTTTAAGCAACGGCACCAACTGCTCTTTATCACCAGAGAAACCGCGAGCAACAAAAGTCGCGCCCAATGTAAGAGCGACCTGACAAGGGTCGATAGGTGGCTGCATGTTAGCTTCACCTTTCTTGGCCGTACTGCCAATGTCGGCTGAAGCAGAGAACTGACCTTTAGTAAGCCCGTAAACGCCGTTGTTCTCCACGAGATAAATCATGTTTACGTTGCGACGCATCGCATGTGCAAATTGACCGAAACCAATCGATAGAGAATCACCGTCTCCGGAAACACCCACGTAATGCAAATTGCGGTTAGCGGCATTCGCACCGGTTGCGACCGACGGCATGCGGCCATGACATGAATTAAGACCATGTGATGCGCCGAGGAAATAAGCCGGAGTCTTCGATGAACAACCAATACCGCTAAGCTTGGCAAACATATGTGGTGGAATACTCAGCTCATGAGCCGCCTGCACCAATGCGCTGGTAATCGAATCGTGGCCACAGCCGGCACACAAGGTAGACATGCCGCCCTCATAATCACGCGCTGTGAGACCGAGGTCATTAACAGGTAGGCTCGGATGACGAACCTTAGGTTTCTTCATAAAGCTCATGCTGCTTTACCTCGGGCAAGATCTTCGTTAACCGCGTCAACAACAAACCCGGCGGTCATAGGCAATCCGTTGTAATGCAAAATTGAATGGCTCTTTCTGTCATCGAGACTTAGCTCGAGACGCATCAGACTCTTCAACTGCGAATCACGATTCTGCTCAATAATATAAAGGCTGTCATGTGCATCGATAAAATCCTGCACATCCTGATCAAACGGGAATGCCCGGATACGCATGTAATCGGCAGCAACACCTTCTGCTGCAAGCTCATCACGCGCCTCACGAACGGCATGATCACAACTACCAACAGAGATAAAGCCGATGCTGTTGTTATCTGATTCGATAAGAGGCTTAGGCACCAAACCTTTGGCGGTGTCCCACTTAACCAGCAAACGATCAACAACTTGCTGATACTCACCCGCGTCTTCGGTGTAAGCACCGTACATGTTATGCCCCGAACCACGCGTAAAGTAAGCGCCGGTAGGGTGTGTGCCAGGCAGGGTGCGTGGTGCAACACCGTCGCCGGAAGCATCAACATAACGATGGAATACGTCCATCTCTTCAAGCTCTTCTTTAGTAAGCACTACGCCACGATCAGGCTGGTAATTCTCATCCCATTTCAGTTCGGGACAGACCCAGTCGTTCATGCCGATATCAAGGTCGCTCAGCACTAAAACCGGCGTCTGTAAATGCTCGGCCAAATCAAATGCGTCAGCCGCCATGTAGAAGCATTCTTCAGGATCAGCAGGGAATAGACATACGTGGCGGGTATCGCCATGAGACGCATAGGCAGAAGACAAAATATCTGACTGCTGCGTACGGGTCGGCATACCGGTTGAAGGACCGCAGCGTTGTACGTTGAACAACACCGCCGGAATTTCTGAGAAATAACCGTAACCCAAAAATTCGCTCATCAAAGACACGCCAGGACCACTGGTCGACGTGAATGCACGGGCACCGTTCCAGCTAGCACCCAGAACCATACCCATTGCAGCAAGCTCATCTTCAGCCTGCAAGATGCAGTAGTTGTTCTTGCCAGTTTCGGGGTCCTTGCGGGCAACTTCGCAATACTGCTTATAGCCCTCAATCAACGAGGTTGATGGCGTAATCGGATACCAGGCACACACGGTGGCACCAGCATAGACAGCGCCAAGGCCACTGGCTGTATTGCCGTCGATCATGATGTCGGTGCCCTTACCTTCACGCTCTAAAACGCTTGCGGTGTATGGCAACGGACACTCAAAATGCTCTTTCGCGTAGTTGTAACCCAGATCAATCGCAAGTTGATTGCCGTCGAGCAGGCTCACTTTCTTGGCGAAGGTTTCGTTCAGCAGACCGCGAATAATGTCGAGATCAATATCCAGCAGTGCGGCAACAACGCCTACGTATACAACGTTCTTCATCAGGATACGCGCCCGCGCACTTGGGAAGTTCTCATTGCACATTTTCGACAATGGCACACCAATAATGGTGATGTCATCGCGGGATAGCATTTTATGACGCGGCCAGGTTGAGTCATAAATAAGAATGCCGCCAGGAACCACCTCATTCAAATCATGCTTATAAGTCTCAGCATTCATCGCAACCATCACATCCACACTGCCGGAACGGGCCAGATAGCCCTTCTCGCTCGCACGGATCTCATACCAGGTAGGCAAACCCTGAATATTTGATGGGAAGTAGTTTTTACCAACGACTGGGATACCAAGGCGAAACAAAGACTTCATCAGGAGTCCGTTAGCACTAGCTGATCCAGTGCCGTTTACGTTGGCAATTTTGATCGTAAAGTTATTATTTGAAGGTTTGGTACTCATTCCGTACTCTGCTTGTACTTTCAGTACAATCTAAAATGTCATCAAGCTATAGAACCGAGAATCTTATACGAACAAAGCTCGGCATACATTTTCGTTAATTAATTTTTACAGGCTGCGCTCAAGCATTCAGGCAACTTCGTGCTTCTCAAACTCTGCACCGGCCTCATTAATGGCATGTGGCTTCTCAAGCGTAAACTTCTGCATATCCCACGCCGCAGTCGGACACCGCTCAGCACAAAGACCGCAGTGAACACAAAGGTCTTCATCTTTCACCATTACGCGGCCGGTCTGTGGCAACACATCAGATACCAGCAAGTCTTGCTCGGGGTTGATGGTCGGAGCAGTCAAACGGGTGCGAAGATCATCTTCTTCACCGTCTTGAGTGATCGTTAAACAATCAACCGGACACACATCGATACAAGCATCACATTCGATACACAGCTTCTCGGTGAATACAGTTTGAATATCACAGTTCAGGCAACGCTCAACTTCTTCAGCAGCCTGGTCTGCGGTAAAACCAAGCTCCACCTCAATATTAAGCTTCTCAAAACGCTCTTTAAGACTAACGTGCGGCACCAGTACCCGATCGGCATCGTCATAGTCATTACTATAACTCCACTCATGAATACCCATTTTGGCGCTCTCAAGCGTCATGCCTTTAGGCATGCGCTCAGAAACAGGATTGCCATGGACGTGTTTATGGATAGAAATCGCTGCCTGATGGCCGTGCTCTACAGCCCAGATAATATTCAAAGGACCGAAAGCAGCATCGCCACCGAAGAACAAACCTTTGCGGGTTGATTCATAAGTAGTTTTATCAACAACCGGCACTTCCCACTTATCAAACTCAATACCAAGATCGCGCTCAACCCATGGGAAAGAATTGTCCTGACCAATTGCCAGAATAACGTCATCACAAGGATAGGTGATTTCACCAACGATACGCGTATCGGTAATACGACCACTAGAATCTATGTCGTATTCCATTTCTTCAAATGTCATACCAACCAGCTTGCCATTTTCTAAAACGAACTCTTTCGGCGAGCGATTAATAATAATATCTACGTTCTCTGCCTCAGCGTCTTCGAGCTCCCAGATAGAAGCCTTGAAGAACTCACGTGGCTTGCGGGCCATAACCTTTACATTACCCGCGCCTAAGCGAAGTGATGTGCGGCAACAATCCATTGCGGTGTTACCCACACCAATAATCAACACGTTTTTGCCGACTTTCTTGATGTGATCAAAAGCAACTGACTCAAGCCATTAAATACCAATATGAATACTCTTACTGGCTTCATCACGACCGGGGATACTGAGATCTTTGCCTTTGGGTGCGCCTGTACCCACAAACACCGCATCGTAATCTTCTTCGAGCAATGCCTTCATGCTGTGGATGGGGGGGTTGGTCTTAAGCTCAACACCACCGCGCTCGGTAATCATGCCAATTTCATCGTTGATAACATCAACAGGCAGGCGGAACGAAGGAATATTTGAACGCATCAAACCGCCGGGAACATCCAGCGCTTCAAAAATAGTAACGTGATAGCCAAGAGGCAGGAGGTCATTCGCTAATGTCAGCGATGCGGGACCTGCACCAACACAGGCAATCTTCTTGCCCTTGCCTGGTCCGTCTACATCAGGCTGTGCCAATAGGTGGCGAACTTCATCACGGTTATCTGCCGCAACACGCTTCAAGCGACAAATGGCTACCGGCTCTTCCTGTCCGTCTTCTTCAAGACGACCACGGCGGCAGGCAGGTTCACAAGGACGATCACAAACGCGGCCTAAAATACCGGGAAAAACGTTCGACTCACGGTTCAGCATGTACGCGTCAGTGAACTTGCCCTGAGCGATTAAGCGAATATAACCGGGAACGTCGGTATGAGCGGGGCAACCCCACTGGCAATCGACAACTTTGTGATAGTAATTTGGATCTGAAGTATCAGTAGGACGCATGAGAAAAACAACCGAGTGGTCTGGTCAAGAAAACTGTTAGTCTTGAAATACTTACAAAAAGAAAACCGATCTATAGAAGACCTGTTTTCGCGGGCGTCAAAACAGAAAAAAGCTGCTCTTCAACCACCTGAGGCGAGGCATTATACCTATATGCTACACAAATAAAATCACTCCAAACTAAGGAGTTTTTCCTGTCCAAAAATGGCGATTGGGTACCGCTACATCTGAACCTCCGGACAAGTGCCCCGAAGCTCTTCAAGCGGCTGTATCAGCTCAGTTTTTGGCTCGAAACCTAACCAAAAAAACCTCTGAAACGTATATAAGGCAGGCCTTTCAGCCTATAGAGCAAGGCTACAATAAATAAATATGTTAAATCGCTATTGCGCAGCCAGATAACAGTGAAGCGAGAGAAATAGGACCCCAGGTAAGAGCTATAAATTCCCTCCCACCCACAATTAGCTACGGGATTCGCGCAAGATTCTGCTACAGGGGAACCACAATTCAGCGAAGAATGACCGGAAAAACACCCTCCCGGCCCCAAATGACCCTAGGAAAAACCTGCCTACTAGCTAAATTCAAGCCTCTGGCCGGCAGCCTCAGCGCAAAGCTCGCCATTCCGCCAGACAATCTGACCATTCACAAAGGTCGCAGCAATACTGGACCGGAACCGCATACCCTCAAACGGCGACCAACCACACTTGTACAAAATTTGCTCGCGGCTTACTTCGGTCTGACGATTCATGTCGACCAGAACTAAATCGGCCATATAGCCTTCACGGATAAACCCGCGATCCTTAAGTCCAAACACATTCGCTACAGCATGACTCGTTTTATGAGCCACCAACTCAATGCCAAAACGACCATCATGCACATGCTCGAGCACCAGTTGCAGCGCATGCTGCACCAAAGGCAGACCGGAAGGCGCTTTAAAGTATGTCGAATTCTTCTCTTCTAAAGTGTGAGGAGCATGATCGGTTGCAATCACATCTATCTTGCCCGAGACCAACGCCTTCAAAAGCGCCTCCTTATCGGAGACCGACTTAATGGCAGGGTTGCATTTAATCTGGGTACCCAAACTCGGATAGCTTTCTTCATCAAGATAAAGATGATGCACGCAGGCTTCCGCAGTGATGCGCTTGTCGGTCTCTGGACCGGCAGCAAATAAGCCCAGCTCTTTCGCCGTCGTAATGTGAAGCACGTGTAACCGCGAGCCGTGCTTGCGGGCCAAATCAACCGCATAAGATGAAGACAAATAACAGGCCTCAACAGAACGAATAAAAGGGTGTTCGGTCATTGGCACGTCTTCACCAAACTCCTCGCGGGCCTTCGCTTCATTCGCTCTAATTGTAGGGGTGTCTTCACAATGTGTAGCAATGAGGATGGGGCTGTCGGCAAAAATCGACGCCAAGGCTTGTGGATCATCAACCAGCATATCGCCGGTGGAAGCCCCCATGAAAACCTTTACGCCGCAAGCCTGACCCGGCTTAAGTGCCCGTATTACATCAATATTAGTGTTGGTAGCGCCCATGTAGAAAGCATAATTTGCATGTGCTCGATTTGCTGCACGCTGATACTTTTTCTCCAACTCATCCAGCGTTACCGTCAAAGGGTCAACGTTCGGCATTTCCATGAAGCTGGTTATGCCACCGGCAACAGCGGCAGCCGATTCTGTTGCCATATCGCCTTTGTGCGTCAAACCC
>CBDTTT010000010.1:0-13901 GCA_965363345.1 uncultured Chromatiales bacterium | reverse complement strand
CATGAGTCTTCGTTTGATGAAACGTCCATCAGGTTTTGCTGCCGCATCTTTCGGTTTTCCTGATGGTGAAAGCGCACTTACCGCGATGGTAGAGATTGCAAAGCTGGGTGTTGTTTCGCAGAGCTTTGGGCTTGATCCGCGCAATCAGGAGACGGCATTAACCCGTATGGGGTCAGCTAATTCTTTTGATGCTGCGAAGTCGGTGTTTTTGTCGGCAAGAAATCCTATAGAGGGTTTGTTTCTGCTGGCAAAAATGGGGCTGGCCGGGCGTAATTTTTTGAAGAAGGCAAATTACTCAGCGCACTTTAGTACAGAGGGTGTTAACGATACGGAAGCAAAAGCCAAGTTGGCTGCGGTCCGAGCTATCGGCGGCCGTTATGGTGCTGAGGTCGCAAACTCAATTCCGACGTATTTTAATGCTGAGCCATTTATGCCTTTGTTGCCTATTCTTGGTCCCGATGGCGAGCTCTGGAAACCTACTCATGGTGTGTTGCCATTGTCTAAAGTACTTAAGCATCATCGGGAATTTGAAGCGCTTAAAGATGAGTATCGTGAGCGTATGGAGAAGCATGGGGTTCAGTTAACCCGGATGTTGATGGGCTATAGCACCAACGCATTTATCTATGAGCCAACCTTCCTTTGGAAGGATGCCCGGAGCGTATACCACGAGCGGGAATACCCGGCAGAATTTTTGCCGAAGCTGCCAGTGCATCCGGATAACCCGGAAGGTCGTGTTCTGATTACAGAGATTAAGGGGCGAATTCAGCAGCTATGCACACAGAATGGCGCTATTCATATGCAGATAGGCAAAGATTATCCGTATCTTGAGACTCGAAAACCTGAGGTTGCTGGTTTGGTTAAAGAACTTAAGAAGCTTCTTGATCCCGATAGAATTATGAACCCTGGTGGATTGGGTCTTTAGCTTGTATGCCGGGCAACTGGCGTTGCCGTTAATGGAAATGATATGAAATCCAGAACCTCCTGCTGGCTGGTGCTTGCTGCACTAACGGTCATGTGGGGTTCTTCGTATCTGCTAATCAAAATAGCGTTGTTTGGTTTTACGCCAGAGCAATTGGCTGGAGGGCGGATCATTCTTGGTGCGCTAATTTTGCTCGTTCTTATGTTTTTTAGCGGTCAGCGATTTCCACGTGACCTGCGCAGTTGGGGCTTTTTTCTCGCAATCGCTGTTATTGGCAATTGTCTGCCCTTTACCTTGATTGCCTGGGGGCAGCAGCAGGTTGAATCCGGGTTGGCCGGTATACTCGCTGCGATAACGCCCTTGTGTGTCGTGCTCATAGGGCACTTTGTTTTGCCTGAAGGTCGTTTGAAGTTTCCGCAAATGGCCGGGTTCCTCGTTGGTTTTGCAGGAGTTGTGGTGCTGATGGGCCCCGAATCTCTAATGGCCTTCGGCGGAGATAGCTCCCATCTCTTGTCTCAGTTTGCAGTGCTTGCCGGTGCATTTTGTTATGCGCTAGCAACGGTAATAACGGCTAAGATGCCGAAAAATCAGCCATTGGTAGCATCGGCGGCGGTCATGTTGCTAGCGGGGCTGATAATGACGCCCGTGACCTTGCCCGCACTTCAGGCAATGCCTGATATACCGCTGAAGTCGATCTTGGCAGTAGCCACCTTGGGTGTCGTTGGCACGGCGATGACATCAATCCTGTATTTTTGGCTGGTTGCCCGTGCCGGCGCCCGTTTTACGTCATTGTTTAACTATTTGGTGCCAATGTGGGCAGTAACGCTCGGTATATTGGTGCTTGGCGAGCAGTTGCGTATTACTAGCATCATTGCATTGGTGCTGATTATCGGCGGAGTTCTGCTTACCCAGAGGCAGTCGGGCAGAAGCACGGGGTGACTGGTATACTCCCGCCCGCAGAAATATGTCGGATAACAAGCAAATGACAGAAGAACAGAAATCAGCAGGTAAGGACTTTATCCGTCAGATTATTGATGGTGATTTGGAGGCCGGTAAATACCCACAGGGTATCGTGACCCGTTTCCCGCCTGAGCCAAATGGCTATCTGCATATTGGTCATGCCAAATCGATCTGCCTCAATTTTGGTATTGCTGACGACTATAACGGCAAGTGTCTGCTACGTTTTGATGATACGAATCCTGTTAAAGAAGAGCAGAAGTACGTCGATTCGATTCTTGAAGATTTGCGCTGGCTTGGGTTTGAGGGTGACCAACTGACTCATGCATCTGATTACTTTGATCAATTTTATGCCTGCGCAGCAAGTCTGATTGAGCAGGGCAAGGCTTATGTCGATAGCCTGAGCGCTGAAGAAATTCGTGAGCTACGTGGAACCTTAACTGAAGCCGGCAAGCCCAGTCCGTTTCGTGAGCGCAGCATCGATGAGAATCTCGATCTATTTTCACGGATGAAAGCCGGTGAGTTTGCTGATGGCGAGCATATTCTCCGCGCCAAAATAGACATGGCGGCTCCGAATATCAATCTGCGTGATCCGGCAATCTATCGCATTCGTAATATTGCTCATCAGCGTACCGGAGATGCATGGTGTATTTATCCCATGTATGACTTTGCCCACGCCGCAACCGATGCACTCGAAGGCATTACTCACTCTTTGTGTACGCTAGAGTTTGCAGATCACCGCCCCTTGTATGACTGGGTTATCGAGAACCTTGAGCTGCCCTCACGCCCGCACCAGTATGAATTCTCAAGATTGAATTTGGCTTACACGATAACCAGCAAACGTAAACTGGCGATGTTGGTTGATGAAGACAAAGTAAGTGGCTGGGATGATCCACGCATGCCAACTATCGCTGGCATGCGCCGTCGGGGCTATCCAGCAGCCACAATTCGCGATTTCTGCTCGCGTATTGGCGTAACTAAGAAAGAAAACATTATCCAGATGGGTGTTTTGGAAAACTCTGTTCGTGAGTACCTGAATCCTGTCGCTCATAGGGCCATGGCGGTGCTGCGTCCGTTAAAGGTTGTGATTACCAATTATCCTGAAGGTCAGCAGGAAATGTTGAGTGGCGACAATCATCCTATGGACCCTGAATGCGGGCAGCGTGACTTGCCGTTTTCCCGTGAGATCTACGTTGAGCGTGGTGATTTCATGGAGGAAGCTCCCCGTAAGTTCTTCCGCCTGAAGCCCGGTGGTGAAGTGCGTTTGCGGTACGCTTATATCATTCGATGTGATGAAGTAGTTAAGGATGCTGCGGGCGAAGTGGTTGAGCTTCACTGCAGCTATGATCCTGCTACGAAAAGCGGTATGCCGGATGCTAACCGCAAGGTTAAGGGTACGATTCACTGGGTGAGTTGTGAGCATTCATTGCCGGCTGAGGTTCGTTTGTATGATCGTTTGTTTTCTGTAGCTCGTCCGGGGAGTGGCGATACAGATTTTCTAGATGACCTGAACAATGGTTCACTTGAAGTCTTGCATAACTGCCGGGTAGAGCCGTCGCTACAGACAATTGTTGCAGATGTGCCGGTGCAGTTTGAGCGAACCGGTTACTTCGTTGCCGATAGGGCCGATAGCACAGCCGACAAGCTGGTAATTAACCGCGTTATTACTCTGCGAGATTCTTGGGCCAAGCAAGAAAAGGCTGATTCCAGCAACTCTTAATGCCTTGTCTGCTTTTGAGGTGCCGGTTTAGCCCGCACTTATGGTGATAGGTGCACCTAAGCCTAAGCCCAGATACTCAGAAGCACTGCCTTCTGAACGCGCAATTTCCAGCATGTCGAATGAATTGATCAATGCGAGTAATTCGCCGGGTTGGCTGCGACCGTAGGTATCCTGTAAACGCAGCTGACGACCACCGCAGATAACTAACGGGTTTGTGATTTGTTTTAGTTCGGTATGACTTACGTTACTGATTAAATTTCCGAAACTATCGAGCGCAACAATCTTACCTTGAAGTTTGCTACCGATATGCTCTGCCTGCTCTACCAGAGAGGGCACTATATCCCGGGTTTTTTCTCCGATGTTCTCAATGAGGATATTGCCCGCTGAAATTTCTGCAGCCAATGGCGCGAAGATGTCACGTCCATGAAACGTTGAGCTGATGTTGCCCGGGTTGATTTGATCCACTAGCCCTTTGCTTAGTCGATAGACCTCATCAGGAGAGTTTCCGCCGAGTACATCGGACAGGATGCCATTGTCTGGTGCCAGAAAAATATGCCCATCGTGTCTGCAGCCGAGGATGTCGCGTTCCGTGCCAACACCCGGATCGACTACTGCCACATGCACGCTTCCAGCAGGGAAGTTCTTATATGAGTGAGCTAACCAGAACCCGGCTTCGGCTGGCCAGTGCGCATGTACCTCATGGGTCAGATCAACAATTCGGGCCTGTGGAAGCCGAGCAAGAATGACCCCTTTCATAATGCCGACAAAGGGCCCTTTGTGGCCGAAATCGGTGGTGAGCGTAATGATTGAAGCAGGGCTGTTTGTCATGGTATTTATTGCCTATTGTACCGCCGCGATTTGGGTCTTGTCGTTTGCGCCCGGGCCTTTCTTCCAGCTGCAGGCCCAATAGATAAACGGCGTATCGATTGCAGCGATGCCAAGCTTGAAAACGTACTTTACCGCACCGAGTGATAGCGCGGTTTCCAGATCCACAACTCCCCACCATACGACCAATGAGTAAATCAGAGTGTCTACGATTTGTGACAACATGGTTGACACGTTGTTGCGCAACCAAAGATGTCGGCCCTTTGTGAGTTCTTTGACCTTATGAAATATATACACATCCAGGCTTTGGCTAATCAGGTATGCCAGCAGAGACCCGAATACAAAGCGGGGAGTGAAATTCACAATCGTCTCAAACGCATCCTGAATTTCACTTGAAAATGCCGCGGTATTTGCCTGTGTCGATGGTTGAAATAGCAGAGCGATACTGAGCATCACCACGATAATGATGCTTACAAGAAAACCGATCATTACGGCACGATTGGCTTCTTTCTGTCCCCAGCGTTCACTAAGTAGATCGGTCGCAAAGAAAATGCCCGAGTAAAATATAACCCCGAGAGTAGTTTGAAAACCAAAGATTATTGTGAGTTTCGGTCCTTGCAGATTCGCCAGCAAGATTGCGAGCACGATGCAGGCGAGTAGGCCCTCGCGCCCGAATAGTCGGTACATAAGGATGGTGAGTCCGAGGTCCAGACACAGCGTTAGCAACCAGAGTAGGTCCTGATGTAAGACAAAGTACTGCTGAACAAATTCAGGAAACATCGGTTACGCTTTTGTTAGGAAAGAGATTGATGCCGATCGCAATAGTTTCACAGGGAGCCTTAAGGCTCCCTGTGAAACTTAGGGTTTATCAGGCTGTTGCGGCAGAGCCCTTGGCAGCAGCCTGTTTTTTCTCACGGCGATCGCGGAAATATGCCGAAACATTAGCCTGCATCATCAGGAGACTTGGGGTTAGAAGCAGAGTCAGGATCGTAGCAAAGAACAGACCGCCAACTATGGACGATGCCATCTGTTTCCACCATTGCATATTTGAGCCGCCGAAGTATATATCTCTGTTGATCAAATCTACATTGAGAGCTATCGCCATTGGGAGTAGACCGAGAATTGTTGTGACGGTGGTGAGCATTACCGGACGCAAGCGTTGTGCGCAGGTGCGGATAATGGCCTCTTTCGCAGTGGCACACTGCTTACGCACAGTGTTAAAGGTATCGATCAATACAATGTTGTTGTTGACCACGATGCCTGCCAGAGCAATTGCACCAATGCCGCAGTTAACCAGGCTGAATACCTGATTGGTGAGCAACAAACCAAGCAGCACACCACCCGTGGAAAATACCACAGCAGTTAGTATCAATAACGACTGGAAGATGCTGTTGAACTGAGTTACCAAAATGATGGCCATGAGAGTAAGCGCCATAACGAAGGCTTTCAGAAGGAAGGCGATGGTTTCTGCCTCGTCACGTGCACCACCTTTAAAACGCAGTTGCACCTGCGCAGGGTCAAGATTCAGCTTTTCGATTCGCAGTTTCATCTCTGCCAATACCGGTGCCAGCAATACGCCCTCATCCAGATCAGACTGCACCAATAGCGTGCGTTTCCGATCAGTGCGCATAATAGTACGCGTGGCATACTGAGGCTCATATGTCACAAAGGTGCTAATTGGTACGTTGCCGCTGCCTGTTGGAATGCGCAGTTCACCGAGACGTTTCAGGCTTCGCTCGCTGGCAGGGAAGCGGACACGGATATCCATTTCCTCATCGGCATCGTTCGGACGGAATTCTGCAACCTTAATGCCATTCGTGACCAACTGAATGATGCTGCCGACAAGAGATACATCAGCATTAAATTTTGCCGCTTCGGCACGATTCACTTTAAGTTGCCACTCAATACCGGGAAGAGGTCGTGTATCTTCGGCATTAATGACGCCGGGAATGGTTTCCAGTTCCTCTCTTAGAATACGTGTGGTTTCACGCAGCACGCTCATATCATTGGCTGCAACTTCGATATCAATCGGTTTGCCGGTGTTGGGTGACATACCTTGGAGACGTACTTCAACCACAATGCCAGCGATGTCTTTCGTTCGCTCCTGAATATCCGCCGCAATTTCTTTAGCAGTGCGGCGACTGCGCCAATGCGCGAAGTTCAGGCGTATTGCACCGATCATGTCAGGAGCAGAGCCTCTCGCCATCTGCCCACTCTTTACGTAGAGGTGCTCGATACCTTCTACGCCATAAACACGCTCTTCGACGAGGCGCACAAGATCGTCTTTTTCTTTTGCGGATAGGTCGCCACGTGCACGGATATCGATACTGCCGCTATTGGGTTCGATATACGGGAACATGTTTACACCTTTACCGAAAGTTCCGTACGCCATGTAGATGCCAATCAATAGCATAGTGATAACACCGAGAACGAGTCCGGGGCGTTTGAGGCTTTTGTCCAGAAATGCAAGGTACTTGCCAGTGTAGCCTGATATTTGTGTGAGATCACCGGACTCAGCGGCGATCAGGTCGCTACGGATTTGCTCATTGAAGACGCCCGGGCGACCAAAAAGAGTTCCCATGGTTGGAACAAAAAGCAGAGCCATTACCAGTGAGGCGGTCAATACAAAAATGAGTGTGATTGGCAGGAACTTCAAGAAGCTTCCTGTAAGCCCCGGCCAGAAAACTAACGGGATGAAAGCTGCCAGAGTGGTTGCGGTTGAGGCAATAATTGGCCAAGTCATGCGCTTGGCCGCATCTGCATAAGCACGCCGTCGATGTACGCCTTCGGCCATTTTGCGGTCGGCGAGTTCTGTGACCACGATCGCGCCATCGACGAGCATGCCGACTGCAATAATCATGGCAAATAAAACGACCATATTGATGGTTTGTCCTGTGGCATTTAGCATAATAAATGCGGCACAGAATGAACCCGGAATCGATAAGCCAACGAGGAGAGCATTTTGCAAACCAAGAATACCAATGAGCACTATGAAAACGAGCACGATGGCCGTCGCAACGTTATTCATCAGATTAGAGATGCTCTTTTCGATGTAGTAAGACTTGTCGCGGGTAAATGTTGCTTCGACACCTGGAGGCCAATACTCGGCTGATGCGGTGACAATTTCCCTTACTTCTTTTGCGGTGTTCAGCATGTTCTCGCCATTTTTTGCCACAATTTCGAGGGCAATGGCCGGTTGGCCATTCAGCCTGGCCTGGCTTTCTCTGTCTTTAAACGTGCGCTTTACTGTAGCTATGTCGCGGAAGTGAACCACGTTGCCGCTGTCAACTTTAATAGGCAGGTTGAGCACGTCTTCGGGAGTTTCGATAATACCGGGTACTTTGACGGCGAAGCGACCCTGGTCATTCTGTAGCGAGCCTGCAGCAACCAGACGATTGTTGCGCTCGACAAAGTTAAGAACGTCGGTGGGCGAAAGCCCGTAGCTTTCCATGGTGAGTGGATCAATGATAATCTCAAGTTGTTCGTCCCGAGCACCAACAATATTGACCTCCATGATGCCGGTTACGCCCTGGATCTGCTCCTGGAGCTTAACGGCAACTGCCTGCATGACTCGTTCTGGAGCATCACCGTTCAGCAGCAATACCATCATGGGATCGAATTTGGAGAATTTTACTTCGAAGATGCGAGGTTCTTCCGCATCGGCGGGTAGTTTTGACTTGGCGAGATCTACCCGTTCCCTTACGTCAATCAATGCTTGCGCGACACTAACAGAAGGTTCGAACTCGAGTGTTACGCTGGCGCTATTTTCTCCGCCGGACGAAATCATTTCCTTCAAACCATTGACGTCACGCAGTTCTTGTTCCATCGGTCGTGCTAACAGGCGCTCGGCATCTTCGGGCGAAACACCTTCAAGAAATATCTGTACAAAGACATATGGAAATGAGACATCGGGCTCGGCTTCTTTGGGGATAGCGAAATAAGAAGCGACACCGGCGATGATGATTGCAATGAAGGCAATCGTCATTGTGCGGCTTCGACCGATTACGGCATCGATGACCGATGTCATTTGAGTTGCTCCGATTCACTTTGTGATTCAGAAGCTAGTGCGGTGTCGTTAGTTGCGGTAACCGCCTCAACGATCTGACCGGCACTTACATAGCCTTGGCCAACAAGTACAACTTGCGCGATTGTTGGCAGGCCCGAAACCCATACACCATCACTTCCGGATTGTACGATCTCAACAGGGTAGAACTGCACCCGATCAAATTCATCAACAGTGCTTACTCCCATGGTTCCATCGGTGTTGAGGCTTAATAGAGCAGGCGACATCTTGTGCGCCAGTACTTCACCCGTTGATACCAGCATTTCTGCAGTAACGCCTGCAGGCAGCGTGCCATCGGGGTTAGGTATTTCGAGTTCTACCATAAAGGTTCTTGTTTCGCGGTCAGCAACCGATGACACATAGCGGATGTTGCCGCTTACATTTTGTCCGGTAACCAGCATGGCTGTCGCTTGATCACCCTGTTTGACATTGCTCGCATCGCCCTCGGCAATGCTGCCGGTAATGATGATCGAGGTGTTGTCGACGAATGTGCCTACTGTGTCACCGGCACGAACGAAATCACCGATTTCAACAGCTCGTTCCTGAAGGATGCCATCAAATGGTGCGCGAATAGTCATGTTGGCTAAATCGAGTTTGGCGCGGGTGAGTTCGGCACGAGCAGTTTCGAGTTTGGCTAGTGTTTCTGCAATCTGAGAGTCTGATGCGTAGCCATCAGACTTAAGACTTTGCTGTGCTTCATAGCGTGTCTGATGTTCACGTACGCTCGCCTTGGCTTGAGCGACACGAGCGTTACGATCACGTAAATCTAACTTCAGGATCGGGTCGCCGGCTTTAAGGTTCTCGCCGCGACGAGCAAAAATCTTTTCAACACGACCTTCTGCTTCGCTGCCCATCTCAACCATGCGAGCCGGATTGGTGTTGCCATAGATATTGATGATGCGCGAGATGTTTTGTGCTTGACGGGTTGCAACCTGAACGCGGGTCGGGCCGGTCGTAACACCAAGAGATGCTCCGGATTCGGTCCCATAATTGTCGTCTCTGCCTACCAGACCTGATGCCATCCATACTCCGACAACAACAAATGCTGCAACTGCCATTAGCCAGGGTTGTTTGGCGATAAGTTGTTTAAGTGAATCGATCATCAGGTTCTTTCCTGAATGCTGTGAATTGGTGCGTTAATACCCGTGTGCAGTATTTCAGCGCTGTCGCCGCTGGTAAGCAGGTGTCGGTTTGTCTCAATGTATTCTGCGGCGGCTTTTGCAACAACGGTACCAAACCCTGCAACGAACTTGGCGCCGGCTGGTGCATCGCTACCCATTTGTATCTCAATGCTCGCTATATGTTCAACCGCATCTTCGAAGGCTTCTATGCGGTCATCGAGGAGTGTGGAAACCCGCGCATCATCAAGGAGTTCAGCAAAATACATGACCGCGAGAAAGTCGGAGCGCAGCTTATGTCTCGGTTCGGTATTTTTCAATGCCTTTTCGAAGGATTCCCGACCCTTGTCGGTGATGCTATATACCTTGCGATCCGGTCTGCCTGTTTGCGGGATCTCTTCGCAGTCCACTAGTCCGGCTGCAGCTAGGTCCGCCAATGCCGGATAAATGGAGCCGTAGCCAGCGGGAAAGAAATGCTTAAAAAGCGATTCAAATGTCTTTTTAAGTTCGTAGCCACATGCTTCGCCATTGCTAAGCAGTCCTAGGCACAGAGTTTTTACGTCCATAATTGCTGTCTCGTTGAGTCGCTCATTCTCAGTGTTAGTCTTATAGAAGACTGATCACATCCAGAATAATATTAAAAAATAGTATGGTCTAAGCTAAGGTTTTACTGTGAGCCAATACTGGGGCTTATTTGGTATCTGTGCCCTCAGGGATACATGGCGCTGTAAATTCCTGTTTTTTAATATAAATATGTCTTCATAAAACTTCCCAACTGAGCCGTAACAGCTTGTAACATTTTGTAACACATCGGGTCGATACATATCGGAGCAGGAGTGCTGTTTTAGTGCTAGGTACTTACGCGCATAGTGATATGCGGCCTCTGGGCGCAGAATGCCATCGCAGGTCATGGTTCACTGCAGGTGTGTCATGACTTATGATGTGTTTCTGTATTGAAGCAATTTTTTGATGGCTTGCCTTTAATGGCGGGTTCAACTGATCCATCTTGATAAGGATGATTGATATGAGTGAAGGGAAATATAGTCGTCGTGCGTTTTTGCGCAACGCGGCAGTCACACTGCCAGCCGGCGCATTTTTGATGAGTAGCGTTACTAATGCTCAGGATTTGGTGAGGTTGGCCACCGATGACCCAACTGGTATGGCACTGGGTTACGTTGAGGATGCTGCCGCTGTTGATGCTGCGAAGTACCCAATGTTTAAGGCGGGCAGCAACTGTGAAAATTGCATGCAGATTCAGGGTGCCGATGGTGAAGCCTATCGACCCTGCGGAATATTCCCGGGTAAATCTGTCGCATCTGCTGGTTGGTGTACTGTTTGGGTGGCTAAACCTGCTTAAGTAGTTTTGCCGGCAAAAATAAAAGCCTGAGTGCGCGTGGCGCACTCAGGCTTTTTTATGCTTCTCCCTTTGCCTGAAACGACCGGGTTGGCGTTTGGTCTAGCCCATACATGCCAATGGGCTGCGGCATACGGCAACGGTAATGACATAGGCAAATGATGCCAATGCAAGAATCAGAAAAATAATGCGCTGCTGTTTCGTTTTGCCATAGTGCAAACCGAAGGCGCCGAAAACGATGTACGCAATCACGCCAACGAGCTTTGCGGTTAACCAGGGATCGACAAACGGCAGTTGACCACTGACGTAACCCGTTGCCAATGCTGAGCCGAGAAGTATGGTGTCGTTAACATGCGGAAAGATTTTTACGGGTTTAGCGAAGAGCAATTTTGAATCGCTTAGCATCCACCATGCACGAACCAGAAAGCCAACTAATGTAGTGGCTACAGTAATCATGTGTATGCTTTTTAATATAACGAACAGGCTGGAGTCATCCACAGCAAATCCTTGAGTATGGTTAGATAGTTTTAGGTGGCTGCTATTCTAGCCTATGCAGCTACAAAGCCCTAAGTGAGAAGTGTTATGCAGAAAGTTTTTGGTATTGCGGGATTTAAGAACGCGGGCAAGACGACACTGGTCGTTGAGTTGCTGCAGTTTTTTGTCCGGAAGGGTTTACGTGTCGCAACGTTAAAGCATGCGCATCATGCATTTGATATCGATCATCCGGGCAAGGACAGCTATCAGCATCGGGAGGCGGGCGCGCGCGAGGTGATGGTCGTTTCGGCTAAGCGCTGGGCGCATATTCGGGAGTTAGGCGATGCTGAAGAGCCCTCGTTTGACGAGGCTTTGGCGCAGTTAGGCGAAGTGGATCTGGTTCTTGTCGAGGGGTGGAAGCATGGCAAGCACCCGCGGCTTGAGTTGCGGCGCAGTGGCGTGGAGGCGCGGCCACTTGCCGAGGACGATGCCGGTATCAAGGCTATTGTGAGTGATGTGCCGCTGCCCGGGGCTGCTGTCCCGGTTTTGCTTCGCGACGATATTGATTCAATCGCTGAGTTTATTCTGCGTGAGCTAAATATTAAATAAGCCGTTCGCAAATTTAGGCAAGTGGTGCAATCAATACTTTTTCACCGGACTTACTGTTGCTAGCGTCTTCGGGAAAAATGGCCCAGCAGTTAGCTTTCATTAGTGGGCTGATTTTAAAAGACTGCTGTCCGGGTAAGACCTCGACCTCGGTTTCGCCATCGGCATTTACTCTGGACAATGCCTTGGCAAAGAAACGCAATCCCGAGCGCGATGTTGTGTCATTGAGTAGTTTGGAAGCGGTGTATGTCTCATGTGCCTTGCCGAGCATGATGCGAATAGCTTCATTCACAAAGAAGCGCCAGCCGACGGCTACGGCAACCGGATTGCCCGGCAGGCCAAAGATAAGAGTGCCATCAGGTAGCTTTGCAAACAGTAGTGGTTTTCCCGGCCGGATAGAGACCTTGTGGAATAGGATTTTCGCACCAAGCTGTGCGAGTACCTCAGGGACAAAATCCATACGTCCGGCTGAGACTCCGCCGGTTGTTAGAATAATATCTGAGGTTTTTGCGGCCGCTGTAATCTGTGCCGCCAGCGCATTCTGCTTGTCTTCGACAGAGTAGCGCCCGCTCATGATGCATCCGGATTGTTGAACTGCTGCTTCCAGATAGGGGCCGTTACTATCGCGAATGATACCTTCAGCAGCATTTGCCATTTTCGACGAAATTTCGTTTCCTGTTGTTATTATCGCAACATTTGGCTGCTTATACGAGGAGATCGAATCAATTCCAGTGGCGGCCAAGCCCATAATTACTTCAGGTGTGATGAGATTTCCTTGAGCAAGCAAAGGCTCATCGCAGGAGAAGTCTTCTCCGGGATTCCTGATATTGGCACCCTGCTGGGGTATGTCCGTAAAGCTTACCAAATCAGATTCTTGCGTTGTTCTCTCTACCGGGATGACACTATCGTAGCCAGCAGGTACAACTGCGCCAGTCATGATTTCCCAGGCGGTGCCTGATTCGGCGGGTTCACTTGTCGGAGCCATGCCAGCCGTGATGGAACCTTTTACTTTTAGCGTTGCTGAATCCTCTCCTGCACAATCTTCAAATCTGAAGGCGTAACCATCCATGGCAGAATTTGCGAACCCTGGCACATCGACAGGACTCAAGATATCCGCCGAGCATATGCGGCCTGTTGCGGGCATAATGGTCTCGCATTTCATCACCGGAGTATTCGCGGCGATAATGTCGAGTGCTTCTTGATACTTGATCATGATGATTTCAGGTGCTCTGAATAGGTACGTTGGGGCTTTTCGGCCATTAGTTGGTTTTGTCTCGTTCACGCTCTGGGCGCTAAGTTTAAATCAGCTCAGGATGGTCTGCTTGCCTTTGCTGCAGTCCCCGTTCTAATTGATAATGCTCACTACAAAATTGGCTCGGTATCACTGCTCTGTTGCTGCTATGAATCTAACAACAAATCAAAGAAATTTCATGCAGGTGCATGCTGCTGGTAGCACCCTGTTTGACCTTAAATACTCGCGAGTTGCATCGGCGACAGCGGAATTTTCATGTCTCGCATTTGAAGATATCTATCGCAGCAAATGGACTTGGCGGACTTCGGATCGAGCGGTCCGCGCTACCCATGAGACCAACTGCGCCGGCATCTGTGATCTCGAGAAAGCCCCTGAGGGCATCACTATGCAGAACATTATATGAGTACACCAGTTGATCAAGCGACTCCTGAAGAGCAAGCCAGAGTTGTCTCCGAACGCGATTTGCAGCTTATTGCTGCACGGTGTGTCGCCTATGCCGTAATGTCGGACTTGCTGGCTTCGCCGCATGATGTTGAATCTGTCGTTTATAACACAGACGAAGACATTGATCTGTCTGCGTTGCCATACGCTGTAGATGGGTTGCAGGAGTTGA
>CBDTTT010000009.1:0-13948 GCA_965363345.1 uncultured Chromatiales bacterium | reverse complement strand
TTGGTGAACTTTGCTTATCTAAAGTTTATCGCTCGCCTGCGGTGGGTTTCGATGGCGATGACTTTTTGAATCTGATAGTTGGTTTTACGACAGATCGTTCCCCGCATGATTGTGCTGCAGTCATGACGCGTATCGAAGCTGCGGCAGGTCGCACAGATGACCAGCACGGCTTTACGGCGCGCCCTTTAGATCTGGACATGGTTGTTTTCGGTGATCTGGTTGATGACGATAAGGCACTGCGTTTGCCGCGGGATGATGTCGACAAGTACGCTTTTGTGTTGGGTCCGTTGGCTGAAATTGCCCCCGAATCCCTGCATCCGGTCTCAGGTAAATCCTTCGCTGAGTTATGGGCTGATTTTGATCAGGCCCATGTGGTAATGCACGTGGAGCCATTTAGTTTTACAGATTAAGGCGCCCACAGCCGGGTGTTACCAGCCGATAGACCGTCCACCGTCCACTGCAATAATCTGGCCAGTAATATAGGGGGCATCCTTCACTAGAAACAGCACTGTGCGTGCTATATCCGTTGGATCACCTACTCGTTTCATAGGCACTTGTTTCACAATCGTGGCAGCAACTTTGTCTGGCATGCCTTCATCGGGCCAGAGAATAGCGCCAGGCGAAACGCCATTGACGCGCACATCGGGTGCGAGATCTTTAGCCAGTGTTTTGGTGAGCATCGCTAGTGCAGCTTTCGCCGGGCCATATACCGTGTGATCTTTTAAAGGCCGCTGCGAATGGATGTCGACAATATTGATGATGACGCCCTGTGCTTTCTTCAGGAAAGGCAGCGCCGCTTGTGACAAGAAGAGTGGTGCTTTCAGGTTGCTGCCAATCAAATCCAGCCATTGTTCGTTGGTAACTGTGCCAAGCGGTGTCGGGTAAAACGATGAAGCATTGTTAACGAGAATATCCAGCTGACCCGTTTTGTCGGTGACATTCTTAATGAGCGAGTTTGGCGCATCGCTATCAAGCAGGTCAGCCTGAACAATAAAAGCCGAGCCTTCGCGCAAGCCATTGAGTGAGTCAGACAATTCCTGAGCCGCTTTTTCAGAGCCCCGATAGTGAATCGCAATATTCGCTCCATACTGATGGAGGGTTCTTGCCGTGCATTCACCCAGCCGTTTGCCAGCACCGGTAATAAGTGCCCACTTGCCGTTCAGATTAGTATCAGGAATAGTCAATGGCTTGCCTTCGTTTTAATGTTGTCACTCTCGTCAGGCGCATAAGATTACACTAGTGAGCATGTCCAACCAATTACCTGAGCCCGATGCCATTGCGGCAGAGCACAGCGACCGGCTCCTCGCCCTAATTCGGGAGGAGATCGCAGAGGCAGGCGGCTGGCTGTCATTTGCTGACTACATGGGTCTTGCGTTATATGCGCCAGGTCTTGGCTACTACTCAGCGGGTGCTGCCAAGTTCGGAGCAGCGGGTGACTTTGTTACCGCTCCGGAGATATCGCCGCTGTTTTCGAGGTGTCTGGCCGGGCAGGTCGCTGAGATTCTCGATCAGTGTGGTGGGCGCACCATTTTGGAGTTGGGTGCCGGCAGTGGTGCTTTAGCTGTGGATATGTTGCTGGAGTTGCAGCGTTTGGGTGCACTCCCTGAGCAGTATTTAATTCTTGAGCCTTCCGCCGATTTGCGCGCGCGCCAACAGCAACTTGTTAAAGATAAAACTCCGGGGTTTCTTGATCGTCTGCAGTGGCTGGATGGTTTACCTGCCGAGCCTTTTAAGGGTGTTGTGGTCGCTAACGAAGTGTTAGATGCGTTGCCGGTGACGTTGTTTGAATTGAATCGTTCGGGACATCAGGAGCTGGGCGTTGTTGATGGTCCTGAAGGCTTGGCTTTTGCAGGGCGTCCTGTTGCAGGCGAGCTTGCCTTGTTCGTTGATGAGCTGGCAGCCGTTCGTGACATGCCCAATGGCTACCAGTCAGAAGTCTGTTTTGCTGTTGATGGTTTGGTGAAAAGTGTCGCCGAGGTGCTGGACGCAGGAGCGGCAATTTTTATTGACTACGGTTTGGCATCGACAGATTTCTATACGCCAGATCGGAGGCAGGGAACTCTGCGTTGTCATTACCGTCACCATGTGCATAACGATCCGCTAATCTTTCCGGGTATTCAGGATGTAACGGCTTGGGTGGATTTCACCCGGGTTGCAGAGGCTGCGTTAGCTGCTGGCCTGCGTGTCGCCGGGTATACAAATCAGGCCCAGTTTTTGCTGCACTCCGGTTTGGATGAGCAATTTGAACGTGCCTCATCAGCATCGGTGCTCGATCAGGTGCAGTTGGCCGGTCAGGTTCGTAAGTTGACGCTACCCGGTGAGATGGGTGAGGTGTTTAAACTAATGTTGTTGATTACAGACGGTGTGGAGGCAAGCAGCGGTTTCGCCGGGCGCGATTTACGGATAAGCCTGTAATGGCTGCTCGTAATTTGTGAATTGAGACGGGCATGGTGTGTTGAATTTGGGGTAGAGTTCCCAGCAATCACTATTTACACAGTTAAGGAAAGGGCAGTCTGTGGATTGGATCGAATCAGTTTTATTGGCACTGGTGCAGGGCTTAACCGAATTCCTGCCCATCTCAAGTTCTGCGCATTTGATTCTGGTGCCACAATTTCTTGGCTGGGAAGATCAGGGTTTGGCATTCGATGTAGCCGTTCACTTCGGTACTTTATCTGCCGTGTTGTGGTACTTCCGCCATGAAGTTGTCGAGATATTGCAGGCATGGTTCGCATCACTAGTCGGGAAGGCCGATCAGTTTGAGAATGGTGAAGCCAATGCTCATCTTGGCTGGGCAGTTTTGATTGCCACGATACCTGTCGGTCTATTTGGCCTGGTATTTCATGACTTCATTAGCGAAAATCTCCGCAACCCGTTGGTAATCGCTGCCACTACAGCTATTTTTGGTGTGCTGTTGTGGGTGGTCGACCGGAAAGGCGGGGTTGGCAGTAGCGAATACGGAATGAGTTGGCGCACGATCGTCTTAATTGGCTTAGCTCAGGCTTTGGCTTTAGTTCCTGGAACATCGCGCTCCGGTATTACTATTACCGCAGGCTTGGCTTTGGGATTGTCGCGAAAGGCATCGGCCCGCTTCTCATTTCTGATGTCGATTCCGGTCATTGCGCTGGCGGCCGGCCTCGAAACAAAAAATCTTGTTGAGTCAGCAGTACCGGTAGATTGGGATGTTCTTTTTATTGGTGTCGCCGTATCAGCAATTAGCGCCTACTTCTGCATCAAGGTGTTTTTGATCGCGCTCGACAAGCTCAGCATGTTGCCGTTTATGATTTATCGATTGGTACTGGCAGCAATCTTGCTAGCGGCGTTCGTCTAAGCATCGCTCTCGCCATCGTTCTGGCCATCGCTCTGGCTAATTGTGTCGTGATTCGTCCTTGATGCCTGCCTGATGGCATCAATGGCTTCTACTCTTAGTTCTTTGATACGGTCGCCTATCGCTTTGCCCTGGTATTCGGGTTCAACATCTTTAGCAGAAACCTGCATGGCTGCTTTCTGCATGGTGCGCAGGTAGTCGGCGGACGGATAAGGGTCTTGTTCTAATCCTGTTCTCCCTCGCATATCTGCCTCACACGCAAGCAGAAATTGCTCAAACCTTTCGGGCTTACGAAAGCTGTCAGTCGCCTCCAGCAGCTTTAGAACCGTTGCCGCTCTAAGTTCCTTAGCCCTATGGCAAAGTAGGTGCTGTTTGGCAACATGCACTGCGAGTTCACGATAGCGGTTTGGCGCAGCAGCCCGATCACACAGTTGATTAATTAGGGGCACACCTCGGGACTCGTGACCTCGATGGGCTGGCCATTCTGCCTTTGGTGTCGTGCCTTTCCCCAGGTCATGGGTAAGAGCCGCAAACCGTGTTTCCGGTTGTGTACTTAGCAGGGCGGCTTGTTCTAGAACCATGAGCGTGTGAATGCCCGTATCGATTTCAGGATGCCACTTTTCAGGCTGTGGTACTCCGAATAGTCGATCAATTTCGGGGAAAAGTACTTCCAGAGCATCGACTCTCCGCAGCAATTCGAAGTAGATGTGTGGGCTCTGTGTGTTGAGGGCCTTCTCAGTTTCGGTCCAGACCCGCTCCGGGGTCAGGGCTTTGAGTTCTCCGCTTTTGCTGATGTCGCGCATCAGTTCGATGGTTTCTGCTGCGACCGTAAAGCCCAGATGTTTGAAGCGCGCCAGAAAACGGGCAACACGCAGGACTCGCAAAGGATCTTCTCTGAACGCATCCGATACATGCCGGATTATCTTTTTTTGTATGTCGCCAACGCCGTTATAGGGGTCGATTAGGCTGCCATCGGTGTCTTCGGCAATGGCATTTATTGTCAGGTCACGACGCAAGAGGTCGTCTTCTAATGTGACATCTTCGCCTGCGTAGACATCGAAGCCTGTGTAGCCCGGTCCGGTTTTCTTCTCAGTGCGAGCTAGTGCGTATTCCTCTTTGCTCTGTGGGTGCAGGAATACCGGAAAGCTTTTGCCTACCTGTTGATAGCCTTTATCGAGCATTGCTTGAGGATTGCTGCCGACAACAACCCAGTCGCGCTCTTTGACATTAAGCCCAAGTAGTTTGTCGCGAACGGCACCGCCAACTAGATAGATTTCCATGCCGTCATTGTAGCCGCAAATATTAGTTGACGCGGTAGGCAATAAAAAAAGGCTCATCTAGGTGCAGATGAGCCTTTGGTTTTCCTGCTGTGATTTGTAGCTAGCGAATTTGTAGCAGCAGTGTCCGGTTACCGCGGACGACCCTGAGCAAGAGAACGCTTTGTCCTTCGGCTGCAGCCTGCAGTTCCGCGATAGAGGTAACTCGTGTGCGATTAACCGAGGTAATCAGGTCGTTCTGGCGCAACCCATTCATCGCTGCCGGACTGTTTTGTTCTACCGCATTTACCAGAACAGCTTCGCTAACAAATGCGCCGGGAGAACTATTAAAAGTGGCAAATTCCGCACCCTGCAGGCCCGGATGAATCTCATCCGCATCTGCCATGCTGATACTTTCGATGCTGCTGAGCTCAGCGGTAACGGTTTTCTCTTTATTTTCATGAATCACAGTGACTTTTACTTTATCGCCACTGCGCTTCAGGCCGATTGCATTGCGTAATTCGGCGGCACCGTCAACGTCTTTGCCATCGACTTTGATGATGACATCGCCTACTTCAATACCGGCCTTCTCTGCGGCCGAGCCCGGGACAATCTCCTGAACCAGAGCACCGTCGGTACTGTCCATGCCATAGGCTTCGGCAGTATCTTTGGTGAAGTTAGTAATGCTTACGCCAAGCAGTCCGCGGCGTACTTCCCCGAATTCGATGATCTGCTCCATGATCGAGCTCGCCATATTCGATGGAATGGCGAAGCCAATACCGATGTTGCCACCGCTCTGGCTAAAGATCGCCGAATTGATACCCACTAGTTCGCCGTTCATATCGACCAGCGCACCACCGGAGTTGCCCGGATTGATGGCTGCATCTGTCTGGATAAAGTCTTCGTAACCGTCGCGGTTTATCCCGGTTCGCCCGAGCTGACTGATGATGCCTGAGGTCACAGTATGTTTTAGGCCAAAGGGGTTGCCTATGGCTAGTACAAAGTCACCAACCCTTGCTTCATCTGAGTTGGCAAAGTTCATTTCGGTAAGGTTTTCCGTGTCTTCGACCTGGATTACCGCAATATCTGTGCCTGCATCTGAGCCGATGACGGTGGCGTCCAGCATGCGTCCATCAGTAAGACCGACGACTATTTCGTCGGCATTTTCGATAACGTGATGATTGGTGAGGATAAGGCCTTTTTTAGCGTCAACGATAACGCCGGAGCCTGCACTACGGACTTTGCGTTCGCCGCTAGGTCCGCCCTGACCTCCCGGCGGTGCGCCGAAGAAACGTCGGAAGAAGGGGTCGTCCATCAGTGGATTGCGCGGTGTCTTTACGGTGCCTTGAATCGCGATACTAACAACAGCAGGAGCTGTTTTGTCGACTAGTGGCGCCAGGCTCGGTACGCCTTGATTCACCAGTTCTGGCACAACGGCGCGTGCGCTGCCCATGATTAACATCATCGTTAGGCTGCTAAGCAATACCAGAGATTGAATAGAGGGTGTTCTGAAAAGGGTGGATGACTTCATAGTTGCGAGTGCCTTTTGCATCATGTTTAAAAGGGTTCCTGACTAGAAAATATAGACATGAAAATGGAGCCCATCTGTGGTGTGCCAACAAATTAATAGTGGCGATTCTATTAAATTTAAACCAGTTAAGTGGACATATCTTATTAGGAGTAGTTCCCAGTGGTGCTCACAGGAAACGGCCTTGCATAGCGCTAGTGATGATTGCGCAGTGTTCGTTTCTGTTGATTTTCTAAGTTGTTGTTGCCGTGCGTTTTTCACCCGCGTTATACATTGCCTGTGGATAAGTTGTGGAAAAGTGGTGTATTAGCTGGGGATGACCTAAACACAAGATATAGTGTTGCTTACCAACGGGCGTGCATCGAAAAAAGATGAGGAAATCATGGGTTGTTTTCTGTAAAAAATAGTATAAGTTTATGTTTTATAAGGTTAAGTACTATATTTTGCATCCCGACAAAAATCTTGACACTCGGCTCCTGCCGACATAACCTAACTTATCGCCGACACAATATCTTGTGGCGGCCATTATTATATCGGTTGTTGCCGGGGGGCATTTCGGGTTTGGGTTTGCAAGTGCTTGTGCTGCTTGGCTTTCCATTCTTTTTTGTTGCTCCGCGTCATAGATCAGAAGTGGTCCGAAGGTAAAAACCAAGGATTGTTGACTGCCAGAGTGTGCTGATCTCTGCAGTCTCATCGACCAGAGTTGGGGTAAGTCTGACAATGAGCATTCGAACATGAGTACCGCAGTGGAAAAAGTTAACGCCGATAAGGACACCATCACGTTTCAGGAGGCTTCTGTCGATATTTGGGACATGAAGTATCGGCTGAAGTCTAAACATGGTCAGGTTATCGATGAAACCATGGATGACACGTATCGTCGTGTTGCCCGTGCGTTAGCAGATGTAGAAAAAGAAGAAGACCGCGATAAGTGGTACGAGTCGTTTCATTGGGCATTGCGTACAGGCGCGATTCCTGCCGGCCGTATTATTTCGAATGCGGGTGCTCAGGACCACAAGCCAGCAACCTCAACCATTAACTGTACTGTGTCCGGTACCGTTGGCGATTCAATGCACGATATTCTCGGTAAGGTGCATGAAGCTGGCCTTACCCTGAAGGCGGGTTGCGGTATCGGTTATGAGTTTTCGACTCTGCGCCCTAAAGGTGCCTACGTGTCGGGTGCCGGAGCACTAACCTCCGGTCCTCTGTCATTCATGGATATTTACGACAAGATGTGTTTCACCGTGTCTTCTGCCGGTGGTCGCCGTGGCGCACAGATGGGTACTTTTGATGTTGCTCATCCCGATGTCATGGACTTCGTTAAAGCAAAACGCGAAGACGGTCGTCTTCGCCAGTTTAATTTGTCTCTGCTGGTAACCGATGGCTTTATGCAGGCTGTTCGCGATAAGAAAGACTGGACACTGTCGTTTCCGCTTGACAAAAAAATACTCGAAAGCGAAGAGATTGATCTCGAAGACCCTGAACAAATAGTTTGGCGTGATTGGCCTGTGACTAAAGGCTACGTGACTAATGACACCGGATTGGTTGCCTGTAAGGTTTATAAAACCATGCCGGCAGCACGACTCTGGGATCTCATCATGTCATCAACGTACGATTTTGCAGAGCCGGGCTTTGTGTTGATCGATAAAGTTAATGAGATGAACAACAATTGGTTCGATGAAAACATTCGTGCGACCAACCCTTGCGGTGAGCAGCCTTTGCCGCCTTACGGTTCTTGTTTGCTGGGTTCGATAAACCTGACCCGTTTCATTGAAGCTCCGTTTACTGAAAACTCCCGTTTTGATTGGGATGGTTTCCGCGACGTCGTTCGCATCTTTACCCGCATGCTCGACAACGTGGTTGAGATTAACGGCTTGCCACTCGAAGGCCAGCGCAAGGAAATCATTCGTAAGCGTCGTCATGGCATGGGCTTCTTAGGCTTGGGTTCAACACTCGCGATGTTGCGTATGAAATACGGCAGCGATTCATCCGTAGAGTTTACCGAGAAGGTTGCCCGCGAACTGGCGGTTGCCGGTTGGGAAACCGCGCTGGAATTATCACGCGAGAAGGGGCCGGCTCCGATCATGCTCGAAGAGTTTATGGTTACTCCGAGGATGTTGCGCCAGCGCCCTGAAATGGCTGCTGACGGTTGGAAAGTTGGCGAAAAAGTGTCAGGCAAAGTGTTGCATGGTCGCTATAGCCGCTACATGCAGCAGTTAGCCGGTGTTGCTCCCGCATTGGTTGAAGACCTGATCAATGAGGGTGCGCGGTTTACCCATCACAGTTCAATTGCTCCTACCGGAACAATCTCATTATCTTTAGCGAATAACTCAAGTAATGGTATCGAGCCTAGCTTCGCGCATCATTACTTCCGTAATGTTATTCGTGAAGGCAAGAAGTCGAAAGAGAAAGTCGACGTGTTCTCGTACGAACTGTTGGCCTATCGTCATCACATTAATCCCAATGCTATGCCTGAATCAGAATTAGAGGGCGAGCAGTTGCCCGATTACTTCACTACGGCTGAAGACATCAGCCCGAAAGAGCATGTTGATATTCAGGCGGCTGCACAGAAATGGGTCGATTCATCTATTTCCAAAACCGCTAACGTGCCGACCGATTTTCCTTATGACGAATTTAAGGATATTTATCTGTATGCCTATGAAAAGGGTCTGAAGGGATGTACAACATTCCGCTTCAATCCTGAGGCCTTTCAGGGTGTGTTAGTTAAAGAGAAAGATCTGCAAAACACCGAGTACACCTTTGTACTGGATGATGGCAGTGAGGTCACATTGAAGGGTGACGAAGAGGTCGAGTACGACGGTGAAATGCATACCGCGGCGAACCTGTTCGATGCGCTTAAAGAAGGCTATTACGGCAAGTTCTAATCGTCGTGTAAGCCCACAGAATAGAGTTTAAGGAAGTTTAATGGCTATCAAAATTGATAAACCGATTGTTGAGTATAGGCTCGGCAGTTCCGCAGCAGAAAAGGCTGAGAAGGCTGCAGCTGCAGAAGCTGCCGCAGCAAAGGTTCGTGAGACAAGTGCAGATGGCAAAGTTGTCCGTATGCATGAGAAGCTCGAACGCCCGGACATGCTTCGCGGCTCTACCTATAAAGTAAAAACACCGGTATCCGATCATGCGATGTATGTGACGATTAATGATGTGGTGTTGAATGTAGATACCGAGTATGAAACGCAGCGACCCTTTGAGATTTTTATTAACTCAAAGAACCTGGATCACTACCAGTGGATTGTTGCATTGACGCGAATTATGTCAGCCGTATTCCGTAAAGGCGGTGACGTTACGTTTCTTGTCGATGAGCTGAAAGCGGTATTTGATCCCCGCGGTGGTTACTGGCAGCCGGGCGGCAAATTTATGCCTTCGATTATTGCTGAGTTAGGCCATATCGTTGAAATTCATCTGCGTTATATCGGCATGTTGCCTGGAGAGCAGTTGGATGAGCACCAGCGCAAACTGGTTGAAGCCAAACGGCGTGCATTCGAAGAGTCACAGAAGCAGACCGATGCCTTTGCAAAGGATGTTCACAGTGTTGATTCTAGTGCTGCTGATACCGATGAAGTGAAGTTTCCGGCTGGCTCGCAGATGTGCACGAAGTGTTCAACGATGGCGTTGATAATGATGGATGGGTGTATGACATGTCTATCCTGCGGCGACTCCAAATGCGGTTAGTCTGGTCTTTTTTGCGTCTGGCGGCGTTGTCGCATTGATCTGAAATCCTCACGTACATGCGTACGCTCCGGTATTCAGCCCAACACTCCGCCTTACCAGTCACAAAAAATCCTGCGACTAACCGGTGGTGCGATGAATAGCGGAGTTGCCGGAAACTCTCCGCACTTTGTGCGATTCGGTTTCCTCATTTAGGTGACGGTCGTTGGAGTAGTTGCCGGAAACCTTCCGCACTTCGTGCGATTGGGCTTCCTCTGAGAGTTTCAGGTGTTTGGATAGGTTTAGTTGAAAAGTATTATTTAGTTTTAGCGGTCTGAGTTTGTTTTTTGTTTGATTTGCTGGCAATGCGGAGGAAGCTTGTTTGCAGAGAAAGCTGTAATTGCAGAATCGCGGGGGCATTTGTGCGCATACAAGCCCTTACTCGGACCCCGCTTATTGCGGGGTTTTTTTTCGCCTGAGTTGCGTTGAGCGCGGTTCCCAATAGGCCGCAATCTCGCCGTGCTGTGCTAACATTAGAGTCTCATTAATGGCGTTGTGTTATCGAGCAATGCCTTGGCGTGCTTTGACTATAAAACACAGTAGAACAATACGATGAGTCTTAACGTACCTGATTTTTCTAATGTCCGGATTCTTGTTGCCGGTGATCTTATGCTGGATCAGTATTGGTTCGGCCCGACCTCGCGTATATCTCCCGAAGCCCCTGTGCCGGTCGTTAAAGTAACGAAGACTGCAGCCCGGGCGGGTGGTGCGGCTAACGTCGCAGTGAATTTATCCAGCCTTGGTGCCCCGACTACCGTCGCCGGTGTTGTTGGTGATGATCCCAATGGTCAGCATTTACAGGAATTACTCGACAAGCTTGGCGTGAAGTCTGAGTTGTGTAAATCATTGCATCCGACTATTACCAAGCTGCGTGTATTGAGTCGCAACCAGCAGTTAATTCGTCTTGATACCGAAGATGCCTACTCAATGGCCGATGCCGAAGAGTTGGCTGTCATTGTCGATCGTCATCTTGATGGGCAGAACGTTTGTATTCTTTCTGATTACGCGAAAGGCAGTCTTGGCGACATCCGTGCGTTGGTCGAGTTGTGTCATAAGCATGCGGTTCCGGTACTTGCCGACCCCAAAGGTACAGATTTTGATATCTATCGTGGCGTCACCGTCTTAACGCCCAACTTGGCTGAATTTGAAGCTGTTGCAGGCACAAGCGGCGACGATGCAGAGTTGTTCGAAAAAGCTCAGGCCCTGCGGGCGGAACTCGATATTACCTATCTGGTCGTTACGCTGAGTGAACGCGGAATGATGGTAGTCACCGAAGACGCCGAACCGGAAATGTTTCCCGCTAAAGCACGCGAAGTGTTCGATGTGACCGGCGCGGGCGATACAGTTATTGCAACGTTGGCGGCAGGTATCGGTGCAGGCTTAAATATCTCTGAAGCCGCGGCTCTGGCGAACCTTGCCGCGAGCCTTGTTGTGGCAAAAATTGGTGTGGCATCGGTTACAACCGATGAATTACGACTGGCATTACATGAGCAGGGGCAGGGTGGTCGTGGCCTGCTGACTCAGAAGCAAGCCATTAAGGCTGTTCGTGAGGCGCAGTCGCGCGGCGAGAAAGTTGTCATGACGAACGGCTGTTTTGATATTTTGCATCCGGGTCACGTCAGCTATCTGCAAGAGGCCAAAGCTCGCGGTAACAGGCTTATCGTTGCCGTTAATTCCGATGAGTCAGTGAAGGTCCTGAAAGGCGAAGACCGGCCCATTAATCCTTTAGCAGACAGGATGGCCGTATTGGCTGGCTTGGCTTCTGTCGATTGGGTTGTTGGTTTCGAGGAGGAAACACCGGAGCGTTTGATTTCTGAGGTGTTGCCCAATGTGCTGGTGAAAGGTGGCGATTATCGCCCCGATCAAATTGCCGGCGGTCGTGCGGTACTCGAGAACGGGGGTTCTGTCGAAGTGCTCGGGTTCTTAGAAGGGCGGTCTACATCCTCGATTCTGGATGCGATCCGCAAGTAGATTGTACTTTCTCTATTCCATACTGATTTATTTATTACTGCCATTGGTATTAATCTACCTGTGGCTGAAGAGTTTTAAACAGCCCGACTATCGCAAAAATTTTTCCCAGCGTTTGGGCTTGGCCGGGCCGGCAGCAACCAGGCCGGTAATCTGGGTTCATGGCGCATCGGTCGGCGAGATAACTGCTGCGACACCGCTCATCCGTCGCTTACTGCTTAGCTATCCAAACAAAACGTTGTTGGTCACTACAGTAACTCCTACGGGTGCGGTACGGGCCAGAGAAACTTTTGGTGATGACGTGCTGCATTGCTATTTGCCGCTGGATGCAGGCTTTGCAGTTCGTGGCTTTATAAAACGTTACCAGCCAGAGTTCGCCGTTATCATGGAAACTGAGATCTGGCCAACCTTGTATCACGAGTTAGATCAACAAAGCATCCCCATCATTATTGCCAGTGGCCGTTTATCGCAGAAGTCTGTGGACGGTTATGGTCGGTTTCGGCCTCTAATAGAGGCCGCACTAAGTGGCAATGTTTCGATTGCTGCTCAGACCCCTGATGATCGCGAGCGGTTTTTAGCTGTGGGAGCATCACCAGAAAAGGTTCTGGTGACTGGTAATATTAAATTCGATTTTGATCTGCCTGATGGTATAGACCTTATCGGCCGAGAGTTTCGTGAGAAGCATGGTTGTGCCGAGCGTCCGGTGTGGGTGGCGGCGAGTACTCATGAGGGTGAAGAAGAGCAGATGCTCGCTGCTCATGAGGCCTTGTGTGCAACTCATCCCGATGCATTGTTGTTGCTGGTTCCGAGGCATCCTGAGCGTTTTGATGATGTGGCAAAGTTGCTACGTCAATCGGATGTGAGTGCTGTAAGACGCAGTAGTAATCAGATCTGTGATATCCGCACCCGTGTTCTACTTTGTGACAGCATGGGCGAGATGATGATGTTCTATGCTGCCGCGGATGTGGCGTTTGTGGGAGGTAGTCTCGTCAATATTGGCGGCCACAATTTGCTGGAACCAGCATCATTGGGTAAATCCATTATTTGCGGACCTTCAATGTCTAATGCAAAGGATGTGGCAGAGATGCTGGTTGCAGCGGGTGCTTTGCAGATCGTTGAGAACAGCGATGATTTGAGCCGTCGTCTTGATGAGTTGTTTACCCGGCCTTCCAGTCGGGAGGAATTGGGCAAGAGTGCACTAAAGGCAATCGAGAATAACCGTGGTGCTCTGGATCGCTTGATGGACTTTATTAAGCAGGCCACTAAGACGTAAAACAAGATATAAAAACAAGACATAAAAAAAGCCCCATACGATGGGGCTTTTTTTATGTCTTGCTAGCTAAGCGTTTATTCTACGTCGCTCTCACTTAAAGCCGGGTTGGTGTCCAGTACTTCAGATTCGCGTTGTAGCCAACTGTTGACCATTGCCAGGTCATCAGGATTGAGTGTTCCTGCCGCCTGCTTCAGCCTAATGACATTCACAATGTAGTCATAGCGGCTGCGTGCATAGTTGGTTTGAGCCAGGAACAGAGAACGTCTGGCATCGAGCACATCTACGGTTGTGCGTGTGCCCACCTCGTAACCCGCTTCCGTTGCTTCTAAAGCGACTTCGCTGGACTTTCTTGATTGACGCAGCGCTTTTACACGAGAGATTTCTGATTCCACACCGTAGTAGGCATCGCGTGCTTCACGTTCGGTCTGCCGAACAACTTTCTCAAAGTTTTCTTTGGCTGCCCGGTGACGATATACAGCTTCTTTAACTGCCGATGAGTTGCCACCGCCTGCGAAAAGCGGGAGGCTGAATTGAATGCCAACTGATTGCTGATCGATATCTCTTTCTGTTTCTGCGGTCGTAACACCAAAAATACTTTGCTGGACACTGTTGCCGTCAGCTTGATTGTTGCCATATGAGGCTCTCAGGTCGACCGTTGGCATAAACCCGCCTTTGGCACTATTGATGTCATAACGGGTGATATCAGCGCCAATTTTCGCAGACAGCAAGGCCAGGTTTTGTTCCTGAGCAGTCTTTACCCACTCATCCTGAATGGCCGGTTCCGGCACCACAAGAGGTATTTCCTTGGCCGGTTTTGAAAGCACTTCATTGTACTCTCCGGTAATCTCACGCAAGGCTTCACGCGAGTTAGCAAG
>CBDTTT010000008.1:0-14068 GCA_965363345.1 uncultured Chromatiales bacterium | reverse complement strand
TAATTTGGTCGTCGGCAACAACGCTGCCGGCAAAACCAGTCTTCTCGAAGCTATCTACTATTTAGGCCGTGGCCGCTCATTCAGGGGCGGTAGCAATCTAGACCTGATCCGCAACGATACCGATACGTTTACGTTGTTTGCTGAAGTATCAGCAATTGATTCGGTGGATAAGCCTGTATCTCACAAATTGGGCTGCGAGGTTTCACGTGGAACCAAAGTTCTCCGATTAGATGGCGCCAATGCTAAATCCTCGGAATTAGTCGCTGCGCTGCCTGTTCAGGCGATTGATCCTGAGATTCATGAGCTAATTCAAGGTGGCCCGGAGAAACGCCGCCGTTTTCTCGATTGGGGAGTGTTTCACGTGGAACAATCCTATATGGAAACCTGGCGCGCTTACAAAACAGCGCTAAAACAACGTAACGCAGCGCTTAAAGCAAACAGCTCACACGATCTGGTTAAGATGTGGGATCAGATGCTTGTGGAAAATGGCAATAAGCTTGATTTGTATCGAAAATCGTTTATCTCCGACTTTAAGAGTCAATTGGATTCGATTTTAGTCGATATGTTCCCATTTTCATTAAATGTCGAATATTCGCAGGGGTGGAAGACTGACCTGAGCTTTGAAGAGGCACTGCTTGAGAGTTATCCCCGCGACCGCATATTGCATGCCACCCAGGTGGGTCCGCATCGCGCTGATCTCAAATTGCGTATCGATGGGCGGTCAGCACGGCATCGCTTGTCTCGCGGTCAACAAAAGTTGCTGGGCGCAGCCCTCGTTATCGCACAAACTCATTTTGTTGCTGAGTCATTAAAAAACCGGGTTGTCCTATTGGTTGATGATCCGGCAGCAGAGTTAGACCCTGAGCATCAGGAACATCTCTTCAGGCTGCTGCAGACTGTTCCAGCCCAGCTTTTTATTACCAGTCTAGACCCTACAGGCATTAGTTGGGAAAACGCCGGTAAAACCTTCTCTATTGACGCAGGAAAGGTCATACCTCTGTTATAATTCGGGATTGCTTCAAAGGGTCCCTGATGTCAGATAATACAACCTACGATTCCAGTAACATTAAAGTCCTTAAAGGGCTTGAGGCTGTGCGTAAACGCCCGGGCATGTATATCGGTGACACCGATGACGGCTCCGGCTTACACCATATGGTTTTTGAAGTTGTCGATAACTCTATCGATGAAGCTTTAGCCGGTCATTGTTCTGAAATTAGTGTCACGATTCATGCTGATCAATCAGTAACCGTAACGGATGATGGTCGTGGTATACCGGTTGAAATCCATGAGGAAGAAGGCATATCTGCCGCTGAAGTAATCATGACCGTTCTGCACGCAGGCGGTAAATTTGATGATGATTCTTACAAAGTTTCGGGTGGTCTTCATGGCGTGGGTGTTTCGGTTGTTAACGCTCTGTCAGAACAACTCACGCTAACTATTCGTCGCAATGGTGGTGTCTACACTCAGGATTATGCACTAGGCGAACCCCAGGCACCTCTCGCACAAACTGGTGAAACCGATACCACTGGCACCACCGTTCGCTTTAAGCCAAGTTCTGAAATCTTTACCAATATCGAATTCATTTATGAAACTCTCGCGAACCGTCTGCGTGAATTGTCATTTTTGAATTCCGGTGTTCGTATCGTTTTGAAAGACGACCGTGATGGCAAGGAAGATGTATTCGAATACGACGGTGGTATCCGCGCCTTTGTTGAGCATCTGAATCGCAATAAGACAGCGATTCATCCGAACATCATGCACTTCACATCTGAGCTCGATGGCGTTGTTGTTGAGACAGCAATTCAGTGGAATGACGGTTATTCGGAAAGCATGTTTTGCTTTACCAACAATATTCCGCAGCGTGATGGCGGTACCCATCTTGCTGGTTTCCGTGCGGCCTTAACCCGCACGTTAAACAACTATATTGAGAAAGAAATACCGGCGAAAAAAGATCGCGGCAACCCTACCGGTGACGATTCGCGTGAAGGACTAACCGCTGTGTTGTCGGTGAAAGTACCAGATCCGAAATTCTCATCTCAAACAAAAGACAAGCTGGTCTCATCTGAGATTCGTGGCATTGTCGACACGAAAGTTACTGAACATCTTGATATGTTCCTGCAAGAAAATCCGAAAGATTCCAAAATCATTTCAGGCAAGATTATCGATGCTTCGCGAGCCCGGGAAGCAGCACGTAACGCCCGTGAAATGACCCGCCGTAAAGGCGCGTTGGATATTGCTGGCTTGCCAGGCAAGCTTGCTGACTGTCAGGAAAAAGATCCCGCATTGTCCGAAATATTCCTAGTGGAGGGTGACTCCGCGGGCGGTTCCGCAAAGCAGGGTCGCGATCGTCGTACCCAGGCAATTTTGCCACTCAAGGGCAAAATTCTTAATGTTGAAAAAGCCCGTTTTGACAAGATGCTGCAGTCCGCAGAAGTGGGCACACTCATTACGGCGTTAGGCTGTGGTATTGGTAAAGAAGGCTTTAATCCTGACAAACTTCGTTACCATAAAATTATTATCATGACTGATGCGGACGTCGATGGTTCGCACATTCGTACGTTATTGTTGACGTTCTTCTATCGACAAATGAAAGAGCTAATCGAGCGTGGCCACATCTATATTGCACAGCCGCCGTTGTACAAAGTTAAACGCGGTAAGCAGGAAATGTACGTTAAAGACGACGTGGAGCTATCAAACTATTTAATGACTGTTGCGCTTGATGGTGCAGCGTTGAAGGTAACCCCTGATGCACCGGGAATTACCGGTACAGCCCTCGAGTCACTAACTCGTCAATACCACGAAGTGATGAGCATTATTGAGCGTTTGAGCATGCGATATGACGCTCATATTCTCGAAACTCTAGTGGCTTTTGAGGCCTTAGAAAAAGATAAATCTCAGGATAATCAATATCTTACCGATTGGTTGGCACGGCTCGAAACCGCGACCAATAATCCTGAAAAGACGGCTCTACCGAGCTATCGTATTACTTTGGAAACTCCGGAAGAAGGTGATGCCAATGTGGTTATTACGCGTACCCGTCATGCGGTAGAGAAAGTCACCAAAATTTCAATCCGGTTTTTTGAATCGTCTGAGTATGCTGCGATTAAAAAGCTGGGCGAAGAGCTTTCCGGTTTAATTGAACCGGGTTCTACCATCAGTCGAGGCGAAAAATCCAAAGAGATAGAAAGCTTCCCTGAAGCGATAGACTGGCTCATGACGGAAGCGCGTCGCGGTCAGCATATTCAGCGCTACAAAGGCTTGGGTGAAATGAACCCAGATCAATTGTGGGATACAACTGTTAATCCAGAAACTCGCCGGTTGATGCAGGTTCGTATTGAAGACGTAATTGGTGCGGATGATATTTTCAGTACGCTGATGGGTGATCAGGTCGAGCCACGCAGAGAGTTTATCGAATCAAATGCGCTTGCCGCATCCAATATTGATATCTAGCAGTTAGTCTTTGGCTTGATAGTAAGCACAGGTGATTTAGAAAACCCATCCAAGTGATGGGTTTTTTATTTTTCAGTGTTTCGTGGCAGTGTCTGGGGCGAGTTTCTCGGTTTCTGAATCGACCCATATACGCAGTGTTTCTGCGACTTGCCGCGGATCTTCATCCCCGATACTGACGGGCTTACCGACGACGAACTTTACGTGCCCGGGGCAAATGGTCCAGCCGTCTTTTGGCCAGAAGTAGCCAGCATTGTGGGCAACAGGTACTACCGGTTTTCCCGCTTCTTTTGCCAGAATAATACCCGAGATACCCCAGCGTTTACTTTCGCCAGGTGCGACTCTGGTGCCTTCGGGAAACACCGAAACCCAAATACCGTCGCTTAAACGTTGCTTGCCAATCTCAATAATTTTTGCGACCGCATTTCTTCCGGTGCTGCGATCGATTGGTATGGCACCGAGCGCCGTAAGCGCCCAACCGAAAAAAGGGGTCCACATAAGTTCGCGTTTTAGTACCCAGCATTGTTGTGGAAAGATAACCAACTGACCCATTGTTTCATAGGCAGAAGAATGCTTGATGAGTGCAACGGCCGCTGTATCGGGTATGTTCTCGCGGCCATCGACGCTATAAGACAAACCGCAGATTACTTTTAACAACCAAAGCTCAAATCGACCCCAGCTCATACCAATTAACCACGGTAATCTGCGGCCAGTAATACGCGATAAAATTAACGGGATACCGAACACGACAATAAAGCAGCAGGAAACCAATATCCAAATCCAGGTTCGCAATCCGTTCATTTGTCTCGGGTTTCCTTGGCGATCAGATGCTCAGCCACATCGGCAAGATCATCAAATACATCTTTATTATCAAAGCCTTGGAGAGGCTCCGCAGCTAGCTGATCGAAGGTCTGGGTACCGTTGCCAGTGCGTACCAGTATTGGACGGCAGCCTACAGATAACGCAGCCTCTAAGTCCTTCCGGGAGTCGCCCACAAAGGGACAACCTGCCAGAGTGGTATCACTGGCCTCAGCTATCTCTTCAAGTAGACCAGTTTTTGGTTTGCGACAATCGCAGTTTTCCTCAGGAGTATGAGGACAGAAAAATATCCCCTCCACCTCACCGCCAAGCGCTTCGACGAGTCCTACAAATTTTTGATTGATCTCTGCGAATGCGAGCGTCGAAAAAAGCTTCCGTCCAATACCGGATTGATTGGTCGCAAGGTAAACATGAAACCCGTGTTTACTCAGTTCGGCAATCGCTTCGATACTACCTGGAATAGGCCGCCACTCATCAGCAGACTTGATGTAGTCGGGTGAATCAAAATTGATAACGCCATCACGATCGAGAATAATAAGTTTTTGTTTAGACGCTGGCATTACTAATTTGTGAGCCTATAAACCCGAAAGATCTGCGACATCCAGAAACAAACCACGAAGCCGCGCGAGTAGAGCGAGCCTATTGGTTTTAACAGCCGGGTCATCTGCGTTCACCATGACGCCATCGAAAAAGGCATCAACGGGCTCTCTGAGGCTCGCGAGTTCACCAAGTACGGCGCTATAATTATGCGCGGCCACAGCATCGCTATGCCCCTTCTCGATTCTCATAAGCTCTTGATATAGTGAGATTTCTTCGGCCTCTGAAAACAGCGTCTCACTAATTACCACCGAGCTATCTACATCGGCAGCCTTTAGAATATTTGAAATTCGTTTGTTTGCCGCGGCAAGACTCTCACTTGCTTCGAGGGCAGAGAATTCGACAACAGCCTTAAGTCGCTGATGGAAGTCGAGCGGTGATACAGGCGTCCGCTGCCGCACCGCTTCAAATTGCTCGGGTGTAATAACGGTGTTGCTGAACGATGGGTTAAGCCCGTCCAGATAATACGCTTTCAACCTGTCGGTAATAAATTCATAAAGCTCTGCCGCTGTTTCAGGCTTTGCATCGATGGGCTGCAAGCGAAGTGCCTGGTCAATTGCAGCAACAAGGTTTGTATCGATTTGAGCTTCGATTAAAATTCTTACAAGGCCCAATGCAAGCCTGCGTAATGCGAACGGATCTTTACTTCCTGTCGGGCGTTTACCTAAAGCAAAGATACCGGCCAGTGTATCGAGCCGGTCAGCAATGCTTAATGCCTGGCCGTCAGAAGTTGCGGGTAGAGCATCGCCGGCATAACGAGGAAGGTACTGCTCGTTAATCGCGTTTGCGATTTCGGCTTTTTCACCCGCATGGGTGGCGTAATAGAAACCCATGCGCCCTTGTAGATCTGGAAACTCGCCTACCATCTCGGTGACCAGGTCGGTTTTGGCGAGAAGAGCCGCACGTTTCACGTCAACGCATGACTCAGCAAGGCTTTCAGCGATAACAGCAGCGAGTTCTGCAACGCGCTCAGACTTGTCCTTTAGGCTACCCAAGCCTTTCTGATACACCACCGAATCCAAAGCGGGTATAAGGTTTTCCGGCGTCTGTTTAAGATCTTGTTCCCAGAAAAAGGCTGCATCAGATAAACGCGGCAATACGACTCGCTCGTTACCGAGCTTAACCTGCTCGGGATCGATGCTTTCGAGATTGCTGGTAGTAATAAATTTGTTAGTTAGACCACCGCCGTTTTGATGGATTGGGAAATAGCGCTGATGTTCCTGCAAAGTTGAAATCAAAACTTCGGGAGGTAGCTCAAGAAATCGTTTATCGAACGTACCGACAACTGGAACCGGCCACTCAACAAGCGCCGTTACCTCATCGAGCAATGCATCATCGATATGTACGCAGCCGTCATTTTCTTTAGCGGCATTCTGCGCCATGTCCAACACACGTTGTTTGCGATCTAGAAAACCAGCGATTACTTTGCCGCTATTTAGTAGCAGGCTGCTGTAATCGCTCGCTGTAGAAATTTCGATAGGTTCGGGCGCGTGAAAGCGATGCCCGCGTGTGCAGCGGTCGGCGTTACAGCCGAGAATCTTGCCTTCAATAACCGTGTCGCCGGCGAGCATAACGACCCAATGTACCGGCCGCACGAATTCGACATCACTATTGCCCCAGCGCATGCGTCTTGGAATGGGTAAATCAACAAGCGCCTTGGTGACAATCTCGGGGAGAAGTTCCTGTATGGCTTTACCAGCTTCCTCACCTTTGAACAGCAGGTAGTCACCCTTTTTCGTTTCCAGACGGCCGAGCTCTGCAACTGTTACGCCATTGCCGCTGGCGAACTTCTCCGCGGCTTGCGTCGGCGCGCCACTCTCATCAAAAGCAATTTTTACGGGCGGGCCGCGGCGTTCGATTGCCTGATTGGGCTGTTTGGTTTCGAGACTGCGAACTAATACTGCCAATCGCCTTGGGGTAGCAAAGGACTGGACCCCGTCAAATTTGAGGCGGGCTTCAGTGAGTTGTTTTTCAATACTGCTGGCAAAGGCGAGCTCAAGACGGCGTAGCGCTTTTGGCGGTAACTCTTCAGTGCCGATCTCAACCAAAAAATCTGTATGTTGCTGGGTCATTCGAAATGTTCCGTCTTATCTAAACCGCTGTTGGTGCTTTAGTGTCTTTAAGCATCGGGAACCCGAGAGCTTCACGACTTTCCAGATAGCTTTGCGCCACGGCCCGAGCCATTGACCTGACCCGGAGTATGTAGCGTTGGCGTTCGGAGACAGAAATAGCCTTGCGAGCATCGAGCAGATTAAATGTATGTGATGCCTCTAGTACCTGTTCGTAAGCCGGTAAAGTTAATTTCTCACTAACCAGTTTCTCGCACATTGTTTCAGCATCATCAAATCGGCCAAATAGTTTTTCAACGTTTGCATGGTCGAAGTTGTAGGTAGATTGTTCGACTTCATTTTGATGAAAAATATCACCGTAGGTAACCGGACCGTTCGGGCCTTCAGTCCATATCAGGTCATACACACTCTCTACGTTCTGCAGATACATGGCGATACGCTCAAGACCGTAAGTAATTTCGCCGGTAACAGGTTTGCAATCGAGACCACCTGCCTGCTGAAAATAGGTGAACTGGGTAACTTCCATGCCGTTGAGCCAGACTTCCCAACCAAGACCCCAGGCACCCAGAGTCGGCGATTCCCAGTTGTCTTCAACAAAGCGAATATCGTGAACCAGCGTATCGATGCCCAACGCCTTCAATGAGCCCAGATAGAGATCTTGAATATTATCGGGTGATGGCTTAATGACTACTTGAAACTGGTAGTAGTGCTGCAATCTGAATGGGTTATCGCCATAGCGGCCGTCTGTGGGTCTGCGGCTTGGCTGAACGTATGCTGCGGCCCAGGGCTCAGGCCCGATTGCTCGCAAAAACGTGGCCGAGTGGAAGGTGCCGGCGCCCATAGGCATGTCATAGGGTTGCAGCACCACACAGCCTTGTTCGGCCCAGTATTGCTGTAACGCAAGAATTAGTTGCTGAAAAGTCACGATTTTAAGATATCTTCTTGTTTATTGGTGGTTTGCGGGCGCAAGTATAGCGCTCTTTTAGTATTAACGAGCAGTTGCTTCGCATCCGGAATAATGCCCGTTTGCGGGCAGATCAGGTATTTTGGCACCAAAAAAGTGCATAAACGTAGCCAGATGCACTAAAATAGGGCGGTCTGTAGCGGCCAATTACAAAAAATCGCTTTTAATACAGTCACTTAGCTTATGCCCCAGATTGGCACGATTCGTGCACTAAGGGCTTAGCCACCCTGAATCAGGCAAATTGCCAGGCTGTCCTGCAAGACATACCTGACCGAAAAGCCACCGTAGCAAGTTTGCGGGCAGGCTGCTTGCGTCAGCCAAATTGCATTTTGGACTACAGGTTTTTAGGTATTTTATAGATTAATAATCTTCGAAGGAGAAGGTAATGACCACAGCTGCTGACGTAATCAGCCTGTTACAGGACAAAGAGATTAAATTCGTTGATCTGCGCTTCACCGATACAAAAGGTAAAGAGCAGCACGTAACGATTCCGGCCCACTCTGTTGATGACAGCTTCTTTGAAGATGGCAAAATGTTTGACGGGTCTTCAATTGCGGGTTGGAAAGGCATTAATGAATCAGACATGATTTTGATGCCGGACCCCGCATCAGTTGTTGTTGATATCTTTACTGAAGACGCGAGTGTAAACATCCGTTGTGACATTGTTGAGCCTGCCACTATGCAGGGATACAACCGTTGCCCACGTTCAACCGCACAGCGTGCAGAAGAGTATTTGAAGTCTACTGGTATTGCTGACCAGGCTTTCTTTGGTCCAGAAAATGAGTTCTTTGTTTTCGATAGCGTTAAATTTAACGACTCAGTTCACTCTGCCTCCTACGCAATCGATTCAAGTGAAGGCGCGTGGAATACCGATCGTCATTATGACGAAGGCAATATGGGTCATCGCCCTGGTGTGAAAGGTGGCTATTTCCCGGTTCCTCCTGTCGATTCATTGCATGACATTCGTTCTGCGATGTGTCTGGCTATCGAAGAAATGGGCATCGAAACTGAAGTGCATCACCATGAAGTAGCAACTGCTGGTCAATGTGAAATTGGCGTAGCTTTTAACTCATTGGTTCGTAAAGCTGATGAAGTTCAGATTCTGAAATACGTTATCCAGAACGTTGCTCATGCCTATGGTAAGACCGCAACTTTCATGCCTAAGCCTCTCGTAGGCGATAACGGTAGTGGCATGCACGTTCATATGTCTCTCGCGAAAGATGGCAAAAACCTGTTCACTGGCGATGGCTATGGCGGTCTTTCTGAAATCGCGCTGTATTACATTGGCGGCGTTATTAAGCACGCTAAAGCAATTAATGCCTTCACAAACTCTTCAACCAATAGCTACAAACGTTTGGTTCCGGGTTTCGAAGCTCCTTGTATTCTTGCTTACTCCGCGAAGAATCGCTCTGCGTCTATCCGTATTCCTTTCGTTCCGAATCCGAAAGGACGCCGTGTTGAAGTTCGCTTCCCTGATAATACTGCTAACCCATACTTTGCTTTTGCAGCATTGATGATGGCGGGTCTCGACGGTATTCAGAACAAGATCCACCCTGGCGAAGCCATGGATAAAGATCTGTATGACCTACCGCCAGAAGAAGAAGCAGAATTGGCAACTGTTGCGTTCTCGCTTGATGAAGCACTTGATGCGCTCGACAACGATCGTGACTTCTTGCGCAAAGGCGATGTATTCAATGATGATTTGATTGATGCATTCATTGCTTTAAAACAGGAAGAAGTTACCCGTCTACGCATGGCGACACATCCTGTTGAGTTTGATATGTACTACAGCCTGTAAAGCGTGTGTTATGTCAGGCGGGGCATCATTTGCCCCGCCTGACTTCACAGTTTGTTATCTGATACTTGGCTGACATTAGCTAAGCGGGTTATGCTTAGCGTATGTCTACTATCAAATACATATTCAGTTTGGCGGTCGCGCTTACTCTAGTTTCATCTGCCGCATTCGCAGATATCTACAGTTGGGTTGATGATGATGGCGAACGCCATTATTCCGACACGCCCGCGGAAGGTTCTGAGCAGGTTGATCTCGGTCCGACCAATACATTTACGGCGCCACCGGTAGCTGCTGCTCCGGTTGCTATAGCCTCCGATGACGAAGACGCGTCGGACGCAGAGTCTTTATATAATGATTTCCAAATATCCTCACCTACCCAGGATGAAGTGCGATGGAACACCGGCGGAATAATTCCGGTGAGCATGGCTCTGAGTCCGCGGCTGAAGGGCGGGCACACGATCCGCTTGACGCTGGACGGAACTCCGGTAGAGGGTTATCAGGGACGGGCTCTGAGTCATCAGATGACCGAAGTCGAGCGGGGAACACACTCATTGCGGGCCGTAATAGTCGATCGGTCGGGCAAACAATTGGCGTCGACTCCAGCCGTCAGCTTTACCGTACAGCAAGCCTCAGTGCAGAATCAGAACAGAGCTCCCGGGCCGCTTTAGAGCCTAGTGCATCAGACTGCATCAATACTGATGCAATTCTAGCCAACGTCACTACGGGCATACTTCTCGTTGGGCCCGACGAATCCATAACTTATCTCAACTGCGCTGCTGAAGTATTGCTGGGTATTAGTGCGCGGCAGGCACAAGGGCAGCATATTCAGCGCTTACGCCCTGGCATCGAGGAACTCACTGCCCTATTGGCAAAAGCGCGTGAGGCAGATGCGGGTTACTCGCGGGAGATCAAATTGTGGTCGCCCGAGCGCGAATCTCAGGATATTACGGTACGCGTTACGCCAAACGATGAGCCGGCGGGCAGTTTATTGATTGAGCTTTCCGACGCCACCCACCGTCATCAGATTGATCGTGAAGCCAACCTAATGAACCAGCATGGCGTTAGTCGGCAGATTATTCGTCAGCTTGCACATGAAATTCGCAACCCTTTAGGTGGACTTCGTGGTGCGGCACAATTGCTGGAGCGCGAGCTACCGACTCCCGACCTAAAAGAGTTTACCGGCATTATCATCCGTGAAGCCGATCGCCTTGCAGGATTAATGAACAACCTGCTGGGGCCAATTCAGCCACCGAGAAAAGACCCGCTTAACGTTCACGAGGTGCTGGAGCATGTTGCCTCGCTTATTGAGAATGAGGCACACGACCACGATTTAGTTCTGGTGCGTGACTACGACCCGAGTCTTCCGGATTTGATGCTCGATCGTGATCAGATGATTCAGGCAATACTTAATATCGCTCGTAATGCCATGCAATCTCTGGATCGTGGCGGCGAGCTCATCATACGCACCCGGGCATTAACCAACGTAACGCTTGGCAAAGAGCGCAAGAAACTTGTTGCTAGCATCGAAATTGAAGACAACGGCCCCGGGGTTCCCGAGGATATCCGTGAATCGCTATTCTTTCCGTTGGTTAGCGGTCGCTCAGGGGGCTCAGGTCTGGGTTTGCCCTTGGCGCAGGATCTGGTTAGCCGCCACAACGGCCTTATTGAATTTACATCGCAACCTGGTCGCACGGTATTTATGCTGCGCCTCCCGGTAGAGGAATATTGAGATGGCAGTAGCACCTTTAACCGCATGGGTGGTTGATGATGATGATTCCGTGCGCTGGGTTATGGAGCGCGCGCTTTCTCAGGATGGCATTATCGTACGTTGTTTCGAGCGTGCCGAACCCATGTTGAGGGCATTGGAAAGCAGTCATCCCGATGTGTTGGTAACGGATGTGCGCATGCCGGGCATTGATGGCTTGCAAGTCGTGCATCACCTCGAGACCCACGGTATTGATCTACCCGTGATTGTAATCACCGCGCATTCAGATCTGGATAGCGCTGTTGCCGCATACAAGGCCGGCGCTTTCGAGTATTTGCCGAAACCCTTTGATGTTGACGAGGCTGTTGCTCTCGTCCGACGCGCTGCACATGCGGGTCAGCCGGCAAATGATGAGCTGGAGCCACCCAAAAAAGCCATGTCTGCGATGGTTGGGCAAGCACCTGCTATGCAGGATGTTTTCCGTTCTATTGGCCGCTTAGCTAAATCAAGCATGACAGTACTGGTTACCGGTGAGTCTGGTACCGGTAAAGAGCTGGTGGCTCGGGCGCTGCATGAAAATAGCCCTCGGGCACGCGCACCGTTTGTCGCGCTAAATACCACGGCTATCGCTGCCGATCTGCTTGAGTCTGAACTGTTCGGGCACGAGAAGGGTTCGTTTACCGGCGCCGATCAGCGCCGAATCGGGCGCTTCGAACAGGCTGATGGCGGCACACTGTTTTTGGATGAGATCGGCGACATGTCACCCGATTTGCAGACCCGCTTGCTGCGCGTATTAGCGGAAGGCGAGTTTTACCGGGTCGGTGGGCAGACGCCAATTAAAGTTGATACCCGTATTATTGCAGCAACTAATAAGGACCTGCAGCAAGCCGTCATTGATAGGCGCTTCCGCGATGACCTCTATCATCGCTTGAATGTCATTAGCATTGTTGCACCACCGTTGCGAAAACGTCGTGAAGATATTCCGGCCTTGTTGACGCACTATCTTGCTAAGTCGGCAGCTGAACTGGGTACTGATGTCAAAGTACTCACTCCTGCGGCGCTTGAATTGCTGCAGTCGTTTCGCTGGCCGGGCAATGTACGCCAGCTGGTAAATGCATGCCGGAAGCTGATGGTGCTTGCACCGGGCAATGAGATTCGCCCTGAAGATATACCGGATGAACTCGGGGGCAGCGCTCTAGGCGCGGTTGGCAAGAATGACTGGGCCAGCGCGCTGGAATTTTGGGCTCGGGAACAGGTGGCTGACGTTAATGCAGCACCGTTGCTTGATCAGGCCGCACCGGAATTTGAGAAGGTGTTGATAAAAACCGCCTTAACTCATGCCCGCGGTCGCCGACAGGAGGCTGCGAAGTTGTTGGGCTGGGGCCGGAATACCTTGACCCGCAAGATTAAAGAGCTGGGGCTCGACGACAAAGTTTAACTATCGGGTTTCTGCGTAACTATCAGGGTAGCGTTGTTTTAGACCGTACCTTTTCGCGGAACCCTTCCCCACGTTCGATATGAAATTCCATTCGCTCCTGTAAAAAACCGGATTCACTGTGAGGGTTGCTGTCGAATAGCATTACGGCACCATCAATCCCCTTATATGTCGGCCAGACGGGTAAATCAGGATGGTTCGGATTGCCGGTACGGGCAAACTGAACCCAGTAACTGCTCATTAGATTGCTGATTACTTCGTCCTGCGCCGTTGGGTTTTTAAGATCAACATCGAGTGTGCGCATGACAAAGGCGATGTCATCAGCGTGTGCAACCCCGGGCTGGGATTCGCGTCGCTCTTCGGCAACATAGCTCATGTTGTAGTGCCAGGTAGACGAGCCAAGTTGTGCCCAGTTATTTGCGACATAGCGCGCCTGACCCAGAACAATCAGATCACCAAAAATGGCATCTTCCAGCGCTTCGCCTTCCAGGCCGGGATACAAGCGAGCCTTATCTTCCTTAGAAACCAGACGTGCCGACATTGCCGGCGAGAACCCACCGCCAATCATCCTGCCGAGACTGGCTTCCCAGCTTACAGCGCCGGTGATATAGGGCACATCGTGTTGGCTACCCGCAGCAAAAATATCACCCGAGAAGCCGGTTAAAACCTGGCCATCAATTACGGGGGTGAATCGCCAATTCGGCTCTATTACCGCGACAATATCCTCGGCAGGCAATGCCCGCAGTTCTGCTATCAGGTCCTCTGAGTCTTCCAGGCCTAAGGCCTTGACCAGCTTTTCTCCCATTGCTTCGCCAGAGAGCTGAAAACCGCTGCGCTGCGACAGCAAGGCATCAGGCGCTAATCCTAAAGCAGAGCTTTGACTTATAGCTTTGTGAAACAGGCCCTCTGATAATGGGCTAACCAATAGCGTATTAACCATGGCGCCACCGGCCGATTCGCCAAATATGGTGACGTTATCGGGGTTTCCGCCGAAATCGCTAATATTGCTTTTTACCCACTTTAAGGCCTGTATTGCGTCCAAAACACCAAAATTAGCGTGTATTTCGCTGCTTTGCGCTTCGGTGAGGGTCGGATGTGCCATGAAGCCGAACGCATTGAGCCGATAGTTAATCGTGACTAGCACGACACCCGTTTTGGTGAGTTCGGCGCTATTGAGTCTCGGTATGTTGCCTGACCCCTGCATATAGCCGCCGCCATGGATCCAGATCATGACAGG